>NZ_JBHUZM010000031.1:0-69944 GCF_042667665.1 Streptomyces sp. NPDC057307
GGTGGCTTGTACCGGTGTCGCGACGGCGTGAGGGGGGCGGGGTCGCAGGAGGGGTGTGTTCGGACACTCAGGCTGACTTGTGTCGCGTGGACAAGCCGGGTCGTCAGGTCCAACGAGCGTTGCACGCGGCGTAAGTCACGCCGTCCGGACATATCCCTCCGGAGGGCCCGCACCCCGCCCACGACCGACCACCGCAACCACCCAGCCCGTCCGGCGCTTGAGGACAACCGACCACCGGGCGGCACCGGTACAACGAACCCCTCAGTCCACCAAATCCCGCACCACCGCGTCCGCCAGCAACCGCCCCCGCAGCGTCAGTACCGCCCGGCCCGCCTCGTACGGCCCCGTCTCCAGCAGCCCGTCGGCCAAGGCTCGCCCGGCCGCGCCCCGGCCCGCCGGGCGCAGCAGGGACAGTTCCACGCCCTCCGACAGCCGCAGCTCCAGCAGGATGCGCTCCACTCGGCGGTCCTCCGCCGTGAGGAGTTCCCGGCCCGCGCCCGGCGAGCGGCCCTCCGCCAGCGCCGCCGCGTACGCGCCGGGGTGCTTCACGTTCCACCAGCGGACCCCGCCCACGTGGCTGTGCGCGCCCGGCCCCGCGCCCCACCAGTCCGCGCCGCGCCAGTACAGCTCGTTGTGCAGGCACCGGCCGGCCGGTGTGGTGGCCCAGTTGGAGACCTCGTACCAGGAGAACCCCGCCGCGGCCAGCGTCTCGTCCGCGATCAGATAGCGGTCGGCGTGCTCGTCGTCGTCGGTCATGGGGACCTCGCCCCGCCGGATGCGGCGGGCCAGCCCCGTGCCCTCCTCGACGATCAGCGCGTACGCCGACACGTGGTCGGGCCCCGCGCCCACCGCCGCCGCCAGCGACGCGCGCCAGTCGTCGTCGCTCTCGCCGGGCGTGCCGTAGATCAGGTCGAGGTTCACATGGTCGAACCCGGCCGCGCGGGCCTCCGCGACGCACTCCTCGGGCCGGCCGGGGGTGTGTGTGCGGTCGAGCACCTGAAGGACGTGCTGCTTCGCGCTCTGCATGCCGAAGGAGATCCGGTTGAAGCCGCCCGCGCGCAGCTCCGCCAGGTACGCCGGGCCGACGGACTCCGGGTTCGCCTCGGTGGTGATCTCGGCGTCGTCGGCGAGGCCGAACTCGTCGCGTACGGCGCCCAGCATCCGTACGAGGTCGGCCGCGGCGAGCAGCGTGGGCGTACCGCCGCCGACGAAGACCGTGCGGACGGGCCTGGTGTCGTCGCCGAGGACCTTGCGGGCGAGCCGGACCTCGTCGGTCAGGGTGTCGGCGTAGTTGTCGCGGGAGGCCAGCACGCCGCCCGAGCCGCGCAGCTCCGTGGCGGTATAGGTGTTGAAGTCGCAGTAGCCGCAGCGGGTGGCGCAGTACGGCACGTGCAGGTAGAAGCCGAGCGGCCGGTCCGCCGCGCCCTCCAGGGCGTGCGGGGGCAGCGCACCGGACTCGGGCATGGGGTCACCGTCGGGCAGAGCGGAAGGCATGCCCCCAGTGTCCCGCACGGCGGGGCGGACCGGACGCCGCCTACTCCGCGCGCAGCACCAGCATCGCCAGGTCGTCCGACGGCGGGCTCGGGTCGAAGTCGTGCACGGCCCGTCTGATCCGCTCGGCGACACCCTGCGCGTTGAGGCCCGTGCAGCCCGCCAGGATCGCGCTGAGACCGTCGTCGTCGTCCAGGAGCAGCCGCCCCGAGCGGCGCTCGGTGATGCCGTCGGTGACGCACAGGAGCGTGTCGCCCGACGCCAGGTCGAAGCTCGCGCTCTCGTACGCGACGTTCTCGTCGACCCCGAGGAGCAGCTGCGGCTCGGCCGCGACCCGTACCGTCCCGTCGGGCCGCAGCAGCAGCGGCAGTGGGTGACCGGCGCTCGCGAGGGTGCAGCGGGCGCCGCCGGCGGTGCCGGGGAGCGGTGCCAGCTCGCCGTAGAGGAGGGACAGGAAGCGCGACTGGCCGCCGTCGGCGAGGCCGCCGCCCCGGCCGTCGTCGAGGTTCTTGCCGATGTCGCGGATGTCACCGAGCGGGCCGAGGTCGCTGAGGCCGGGGAGGCCGCTCTCGCCGCCCGACAGGTCCTGCCCGCCGGCGACGGCGACCATCAGCGCGGCGGCCTCGGCGGCCTCCATCGCGTCGTCGAGCAGGAGCCGGTTGAGACGGTCGAGGACCTCGCCGACGCCGTACCCCTCGCGGGCGAGGAGCCGCAGCCAGGGCCGGGCGAGGCCGGTGACGACGGCGGCCTCGGGGCCGCTGCCCTGGACGTCGCCGAGCATGAAGCACCAGCGGCCGCCGGGCGGCGCGGGGAAGACGTCGTAGAAGTCGCCGCCGACCACGCCGTCGTCGGCGGGCTCGTACACGAGGTGGCTCTCGACGCCGGGGATCCTGGCCACCTGGCTGGGCAGCAGGCTGCGTTGCAGGACGCGGCTGATGGTGGCCTGCCGGGTGTAGCGGCGGGCGGCGCCGATCGCGAGGGCGACGCGGCGGGCGAAGTCCTCGATGAGGGCGGTCACTTCGTCGGGCATCCGGGCGAGCCGGCGCCGGCCCAGGACGAGGGTGCCGAGGGGGCGGCCGTTGGCGACGAGCCGGCAGGCGACGGCCGCGCCGTCGTGCGCGCCGGTCTGGCCCGCGCCGGGCCAGGGGACGGGGACGGGCACGTTACGGCCGCCGCTGCCGGTGCCTGTGCCGTCCTGCCCGCGCTGGGTGTCGAGCAGCCGGGGCGGCTCCTTCTCCAGGAGGGCGCGCAGCAGCTCGATGCGGGACTCGTCGGCGTGCCAGACGCGGGCAAGCCGGGGGGCGCCCGTACGGCCGTGTCCTTCCTCGCCGTCGAGCCAGATCGCGCACCAGTCGGCGAGGCGGGGCACGAGCAGCTGTCCGGCGAGGGCGGCGACGAGGTCCTCGTCGAGCTGTCCGGCCAGCAGGTCGGAGGCTTCGGCGAGGAAGGAGAGGGCGCCCCGGCTGATCCAGTCCGGGTCCTCGCGCGGCATGCCGCGCGGCGCGGGGGCGATGATCTCGGCGGCGCGCAGCCCGCGGCGCAGGGCGGGTTCGCCGAGGACTCCGTTGACCCCCGCGGCCCCGTCCGTGCCGGTGCCCGCCGCGACTTCGGCGATCGGCCCGTCGAGCGGGAGACGGGCCCAGACGGTCTTCATGCCGGTGCGGTACGTGATGCCCCAGCGTTCCGCGAGGGCGGCGATGAGCTGGAGGCCCCGGCCGTAGTCGGGGGAGCCGCCGCCCGCGGGCTCGTGGGCGTCGCTGCGTACGGAGCGGGCGGGGTGGTGGTCGGACACCTCGATGACGAGCGCGGCGGGCTCCTGGTCGGCGGCCGTGTCCGGCCCGGGAAGGGCGGCGGACGGGTCGTCGGGGGCGGGCGGCCCGCCGGGTCCCTCCGGCTCGCTCGGGGCCGCTTCGAGGCGGCAGAGCAGTTCGACGTTGGTGCCCGCGTGCACGACGGCGTTGGTGACCAGTTCGTCGACGATCAGCACCGCGTCGTCGGCCAGCCCGTCGGCGTTGTGCCGGCCCGGCGGGCACGCCTCGTCGCTCTGGCAGAGGGCGCAGGTGGCGAGCAGCCCGAGGCTGGTCCACTCGGCGAGCGCCGCGCGCACGAACCGGCGCGCGGCGGACGGGGCGAGCGGGTTGCCCGGCAGGCTGGTGCGTGCCGTGCGTCGCTCGTCGTTGCGGAACGTCCGGCTCCGCGCCGGAGTCGGCCCTTCCGGTTCGTTCGGGTTCCGACGGTCCCCTATAGGCCCCACGTGCGGCTCCTGGTTGTTTCTTTCGTTGCGCCGCTTACGACCCCGACAGAGTGACAGACTGAGCGTGCCCATAAGCGTCGAGTCATCGAAATGGGCGAAGAAGTGGGCGAAGAACGGAGCTCAGAGGCCACTTCCCGGCCGCCGCACTCCCAACACACTACGCACCCGGATCCCCCCAACCCGGCCATCACCTACTCGGACGCCACCGACGATGAGCACCCAGATACCCACCGACCCACCCGCTGACACCCCGGTTGCCGACCGCGCGGGAATCCTTCTCGTCGATGACATGGAGGAAAATCTTCTCGCGCTCGAGGCGGTACTGGCCTCGCTCGACGTCCCGCTGGTGCGGGCCCGTTCGGGCGAGGAGGCGATGCGGGCACTGCGCCGTGAGCGGTTCGCGCTGGTCCTGCTGGACGTCCGGATGCCGGGCATGGACGGCTTCGACACCGCCGCCGGCATCAAGCGTCTGGATCAGGCGAAGGACGTCCCGATCATCTTTCTGACCGGGAACGATCCCGGCAGCGGATTCACCTTCCGCGGCTACGCGACGGGGGCCGCCGATTTCATCCCGAAGCCGTTCGACCCGTGGGTGCTGCGTGCCAAGGTGACGGTCTTCCTCGAACTGCACCGCAAGAACGAGCAGTTGGCGGCCCTGCTCGCCCGGGACCACGCCCAGCTCACCGAGATGGGCGAACGGCTCTCCGCGATCGGGTCCATGCTCGGCGACAGCGGCGACGGCGACGGCCGCGAGAGCGACGCCGACACCCTGCGCGGCCCCGGCGAGATGGCATCGCTCCGGGCCCATCTGGCCGGGCTCGACAACATACTGCGGGAATTACGACGCGGACGGAGCCCGCAGCCGTAGATCCTGGCCGCCGGCGCCGCCCGCGTACTCCTCCACGACGCGTACGCGCGTCTACGCCTCCCGCGACCCCGCGTACATCTCGTCCAGCAGGTGCTTGTACTCCCGCTCCACGACCGGCCGCTTGAGCTTCAGACTCGGCGTCAGCTCACCGTGCTCGATGTCGAGGTCGCGCGGCAGCAGCCGGAACTTCCTGATCGTCTGCCAGCGCTGCAGGCCGTCGTTGAGTTCCTTCACATAGCCGTCGATCAGCTCCTGCGTCTTCGGCGACGCCACGATGTCGGCGTACGACTTGCCCTCCATGCCGTTCTCGGCCGCCCAGCCGAGCAGGGCCGCCTCGTCCAGCGAGATGAGCGCGGTGCAGAAGTTCCGGTCGGCGCCGTGCACCAGGATGTTGGAGACGTACGGGCACACGGCCTTGAACTGGCCCTCGACCTCGGCCGGTGCGATGTACTTGCCGCCGGACGTCTTGATCAGGTCCTTCTTGCGGTCGGTGATCCGCAGATAGCCGTCGACCGACAGCTCGCCGATGTCGCCGGTGTGGAACCAGCCGTCGGATTCGAGGACTTCGGCGGTCTTCTCGGGCAGCCCGTGGTAGCCGGCCATGATGCCGGGGCCGCGCAGCATGATCTCGCCGTCGTCGGCGATCCGGACCTCAAGGCCGGGCAGCGGCTTGCCGACGGTGCCGGTGCGGTACGCCTCGCCCGGGTTGACGAAGCTGGCGGCGCTGGACTCGGTGAGGCCGTAGCCCTCCAGGATGTGGATTCCGGCGCCGGCGAAGAAGAAGCCGATCTCGGGCGCGAGTGCGGCGGATCCGGAGACCGCGGCGCGCAGCCGGCCGCCGAACGCCGCGCGGAGCTTGGCGTAGACGAGCTTGTCGGCGACGGTGTGCTTGGCGCCGAGGGCGAAGGGCACCGAACCGGTGCCGGTGTGGCGGAAGTTGTCCTGGCTGACCTTGGCGTACTCGCGCGCGACGCCCGCGGCCCATTGGAAGATCTTGTACTTCGCGGGTCCGCCCGCGCGTGCCTTGGCCGCGACCCCGTTGTAGACCTTCTCGAAGATACGGGGCACCGCCGCCATGTAGGTCGGGCGCACCACCGGCAGATTCTCGATGATCTTGTCGACGCGGCCGTCGACGGCGGTGACATGGCCGACCTCGATCTGGCCGGAGGTCAGCACCTTGCCGAAGACGTGCGCCAGCGGCAGCCAGAGGTACTGGACGTCGTCCTTGTTGATGAGCCCGGTGCCCGCGGTGGCCTTCGCCATGTACGACCAGTTGTCGTGCGGCAGCCGCACGCCCTTGGGGCGGCCGGTGGTGCCCGAGGTGTAGATGAGGGTCGCGAGCTGGTCGGCCTTGATGGCGGCGACCCGCTCCTTGACGGCCTCGGGGTGCTCCTCCAAGTACTTCGTCCCGCGCTCCTCCAGCTCCGCGAGGGAGATCACCCAGCCCTCCGGGTCGCCCTCGGCGGGCTTCGCGTCCGCCGCCTCGATCACCACGACATGGGCGAGGTTCGGCAGGTCGGCCCGGCGCTCGCGCGCCTTGGCGAGCTGGTCGGCGTCCTCGGCGATGAGGACGCGGCTCTCGGAGTCGGCGAGGATGTACGCGCACTCCTCGGCGTTCGTCGAGGGGTAGACGGTCGTGGTCGCGGCGCCCGCGCACATCACACCGAGGTCGGCGAGGATCCACTCGACCCGGGTGGCGGCGGCCAGCGCGACACGTTCCTCGGGCCGTACGCCCAGCGCGACCAGGCCGGCGGCGATCGCGTACACGCGCACCGCGGCCTGTCCCCAGCTCAGGGACTTCCAGTCGTCGGGGCCCTGACCCGAGGCGGGCGGCACGGGATAGCGGTACGCCTCCGCGTCCGGCGTGGCCGCCACGCGCTCAATGAAGAGGGTCGCCACCGACGGCGGCCGGTTCTCGATCAAGGTCTTTGTGTCGCTCACGACGTCCTCCGGGCCCCGCAAAGCTTGCGCGACTGGTTTGTTGTTTAACTGGTGAGTAACCATCGAGCAGTGATCAGAGTAGAGCGCACCCGCCCGGTGCGTAAGGGGACGCGGGCAGCCGCTTCATAACGAACCGGACCCGTGAACGGCGGTCGGGTCCGCGCGCCTGTGCGCACGGACCCGACCGTTGCTACTCGCGAGTCACTTGCCCGCTACTTCTCTTCGTCACTTGGCTGTGTCGCCTCGCCGGTCACTTCTTCCCGCTGCTTCTTCCCGCTACTTCTTCTTGCTCGACGACTCGTCGCTGGAGAGCACCGCGATGAACGCCTCCTGCGGTACCTCCACGCTGCCGACCATCTTCATCCGCTTCTTGCCCTCCTTCTGCTTCTCCAGCAGCTTGCGCTTCCGGGAGATGTCACCGCCGTAGCACTTGGCGAGAACGTCCTTACGGATGGCGCGGATCGTCTCGCGGGCGATGACCCGGGATCCGATGGCCGCCTGGATGGGGATCTCGAAGGCCTGGCGCTGGATCAGCTCACGCAGCTTGGCGACGAGCCGTACGCCGTACGCGTACGCCTGGTCCCGGTGCGTGATGGCGGAGAAGGCGTCGACCTTGTCGCCGTGCAGCAGGATGTCGACCTTGACGAGGTTGGCGGTCTGCTCGCCGGTGGGCTCGTAGTCCAGCGACGCGTAGCCGCGGGTCTTGGACTTCAGCTGGTCGAAGAAGTCGAAGACAATCTCGGCGAGCGGGAGGGTGTAGCGGATCTCGACCCGGTCGGCGGAGAGGTAGTCCATGCCGAGGAGCGTGCCCCGGCGGGTCTGGCACAGCTCCATGATCGCGCCGATGAACTCGCTGGGCGCGAGGATCGTGGCCCGGACGACCGGCTCGTGCACCGAGTCGATCTTCCCCTCGGGGAACTCGCTCGGGTTGGTGACGGTGTGCTCCTTGCCGTCCTCCATCTCGACCCGGTAGACCACGTTGGGCGCGGTCGCGATCAGGTCGAGGTTGAACTCGCGCTCCAGCCGCTCCCGGATCACGTCGAGGTGCAGCAGCCCGAGGAAGCCGACGCGGAAGCCGAAGCCGAGAGCCGCGGAGGTCTCCGGCTCGTAGACCAGGGCCGCGTCGTTGAGCTGGAGCTTGTCGAGGGCGTCGCGCAGCTCGGGGTAGTCCGAGCCGTCCAGCGGATAGAGGCCGGAGAACACCATCGGCTTGGGGTCCTTGTAGCCGCCCAGCGCCTCGGTCGCGCCCTTGTTGAGGGACGTGATCGTGTCACCGACCTTGGACTGCCGGACGTCCTTCACACCGGTGATGATGTAGCCGACCTCGCCGACCCCGAGACCGTCGGCCGGGGTCATCTCGGGCGAGGAGACACCGATCTCCAGCAGCTCGTGGGTGGCGCCGGTGGACATCATCCGGATGCGCTCACGCTTGTTGAGCTGGCCGTCGATGACACGGACGTAGGTGACGACGCCCCGGTAGGAGTCGTACACCGAGTCGAAGATCATCGCGCGCGCCGGGGCGTCCGCGACGCCGACCGGCGGAGGCACGTCCCTGACGACCCGGTCGAGCAGGACGTCGACGCCGACGCCGGTCTTCGCGGAGACCTTGAGGACGTCCTCGGGCTGGCAGCCGATCAGGTTCGCCAGCTCCTCGGAGAACTTCTCGGGCTGCGCGGCCGGCAGGTCGATCTTGTTGAGCACCGGGACGATGGTGAGGTCGTTCTCCATCGCCAGATAGAGGTTGGCGAGGGTCTGGGCCTCGATGCCCTGCGCGGCGTCCACCAGCAGGACCGTGCCCTCGCAGGCGGCGAGCGAGCGGGACACCTCGTAGGTGAAGTCCACGTGGCCCGGAGTGTCGATCATGTTCAGGACATGGGTGGTGCCCTGGTCAGGACCCTCGTTGGGAGCCCACGGCAGCCGGACGGCCTGGGACTTGATCGTGATGCCGCGCTCGCGCTCGATGTCCATCCGGTCGAGATACTGAGCGCGCATCTGCCGCTGGTCGACCACTCCGGTCAGCTGGAGCATCCGGTCGGCGAGCGTCGACTTGCCGTGGTCGATGTGCGCGATGATGCAGAAATTACGGAGCAGCGCCGGGTCCGTACGGCTCGGCTCGGGCACGTGGGTAGGGGTCGCGGGCACGCAGGGTCCTGATTCTTGAGACGCGCGGCGTCTCGTCTCGGGTCACATCGGATCGATACGTAGGCTCCATCGTCCCACGGGTACGGGGCTGCGCCCGGTTTGGGCCGGTCGGACGGTGGCTGGTAGCGTAGACAGCTGTGTCTGCTGCCGTCTCGGCGCGGACGCTCATTCAAAGATCATCGAACCTGAAAAGGCATTTCGTGGCGAACATCAAGTCCCAGATCAAGCGGAACAAGACCAACGAGAAGGCGCGCCTGCGCAACAAGGCCGTCAAGTCGTCGCTCAAGACCGCGATCCGCAAGGCCCGCGAGGCTGTCGTCGCCGGTGACGTCGAGAAGGCCAATGTGGCCGTCCGTGAGGCGTCGCGCAAGCTCGACAAGGCCGCCTCGAAGGGTGTCATCCACAAGAACGCCGCCGCCAACAAGAAGTCGGCGCTGGCGTCCAAGGTTGCCGCCCTGCAGGGCTGAGCGGATTCTCGCTCGCTCTTGATCCACCTTGATCCAGTTTTGATCTCAACCGCCGGAACGGACTCAGCGGGCCCTCTCTACCGCTCCTGACCGGTGTATTTCCGGATTCGCACACGACTGCGTTCGCCACGCGGGTGCGGGTCCACACCAGGTTTGACGACGAAGGCCCCGGTACGGCGTACCGGGGCCTTCGTGTTGTCCGGTGGGTGCTCAGCGGCCGGCGCGGGCCGCCTGCGCGATCGTGACGACCGCCTTCTCCAGCGCGTACTCGGGGTCAGCGCCGCCGCCCTTGACGCCTTCGTCGGCCGCCGCGACCGCGCGCAGCGCCGTCGCCACCCCGTCCGGGGTCCAGCCCCGCATCTGCTGACGCACCTTGTCGATCTTCCACGGCGGCATGCCCAGCTCACGGGCGAGGTCGGCGGGCCGGCCGCCCCGTGCCGACGACAGCTTGCCGATGGCGCGCACGCCCTGGGCGAGGGCGCTGGTGATCAGTACGGGCGGGACACCGGTCGACAGCGACCAGCGCAGCGCTTCGAGCGCGTCGGCCGCGCGGCCCTCGACGGCCCGGTCGGCGACGGTGAAGCTGGAAGCCTCGGCGCGGCCCGTGTAGTAGCGGGCGACGACGGCGTCGTCGATCGCGCCTTCGACGTCGGCGGCGAGCTGCGACACCGCGCTGGCCAGCTCCCGCAGGTCGCTGCCGATCGAGTCGACGAGCGCCTGGCATGCCTCGGGCGTGGCGGAGCGGCCCAGCGCGCGGAACTCGGACCGTACGAAGGTGAGCCGCTCGGCCGGCTTGGTCGTCTTCGCGCAGACGACCTCGCGGGCACCGGCCTTGCGGGCGGCGTCCAGCAGGGCCTTGCCCTTGGGTCCGCCCGCGTGCAGCAGCACGAGCGTGATCTCCTCGGCCGGTGCGTCGAGATACGCCTTGACGTCCTTGATCGTGTCGGCGGCGAGGTCGTGCGCGTTCCGTACGACGACGACCTTGCGCTCGGCGAAGAGCGACGGGCTCGTCAGCTCGGCGAGGGTGCCCGGGTGGAGCTGGTCGGAGGAGAGGTCGCGCACGTCGGTGTCCGGGTCGGAGGCGCGGGCCGCCGCCACGACCTGCTGGACGGCGCGGTCCAGCAGCAGGTCCTCCTGGCCCACGGCGAGCGTGAGCGGGGCGAGCGGATCGTCGGGGGAAGTCTTCCTGGTGGCCATCGCGGTCCAGCATCGCACGCCCCACCGACACCGCCCCGCGGGCCGCCCGCGTACGGGAGAATGGGCGGGTGAGCGATGTGCGACATGTACTGGTGCTGCCCGACCGCGACACCGCCGAGGAGGTGGCCGGTGAACTCGCGGACCGCTTCGGGGTGGTGGAGGAGCCCCAGCTCGTCCGGGACGCCCTGGCCGGCGAGGACGACGCGGAGGACGCCCAGTGGCTGGTCGTGATCGAGGACGCCCAGGCGCGCCTCGACCCCACGGCGCTGGACGCCTTCGCGGCGGAGTACGAGGGGTGGCTCGAAGCCCAGAGCTAGGGCGTGTCCGCGAAGTGGCGCCGCCCGCGCGGTCCATGGGAACCGCGCCGATCGCTCCTCCACGCCATACGCGACCGGTCCGGCGGAACCGAACGCCTGGATTCCATGACGCACGCGTTCCTGCCGTCCGACGGGTCACCCGTCAGCCGCACGAACAACCCTCCGGGGCAATCCGACTAGGACTTGCGGACGATCTGGATGTCCAGGTCAATGGAGATGCTGGAGCCGACGACGGCGATGCCGCGGGCGAGCATCGTCTGCCAGGTGAGGGTGAAGTCCTCGCGGTGCAGCTCGGTCGTGGCGCGGCAGGCCGCGCGGGTCTCGCCCTCCATGCCGCTGCCGATGCCCAGGTAACGGGTGTCCAGGGTGACCGTACGGCTCACGCCGTGCAGGGTCAGCGCACCGGTCACGCCCCAGTGGCCGCCGCCGCGGTGGACGAAGCGGTCGCTGTAGAACTCCAGCGTCGGGTGGTTCGCCACGTCGAGGAAGTCCGCCGAGCGCAGATGGTCGTCGCGCATCCGCACGTTGGTGTCGATGGACGACGCGTCGATGATCACGTGCATCGCCGACCGGTCCATGCGCTCGGCTATCCGCACGGCGCCGGCGAAGGTGTTGAACCGGCCGTGGATCCGCGCCAGTCCGATATGGCGGGCGGTGAAGCCGATCTGGGAGTGTGTGGGCTCGATCTCCCACTCACCCGGCTCGGGGAGCGGCGGGGGCGTCGCGATCTGGAGGGTCACGTCGCCGAGGCCCGCGTGCGCGCTCTCCGCCACCGTGGCGTTGCGGTGGAACGGCGTGAGGCCGTCGGCCGTGACCGCGAGCCGGTACTCACCCGCCGGGACGGTCGCCACGATCGAGCCGAACGGATCGGTCTCCCCCGCGACGACCTTCCGCCCCGAGCCGTCGCTGAGGACGAACTCGGCCCGCCGGACGGGCTCACCGCCGGGATCGAGAACGCGGCAGCTCAGGACGCCCGCCGTGGGCGGCACCGACACGTTCGCGAGCGGACCGGCCTGCGCGGCACCGGTCGCGCGCCCGCCGAACCAACGTGTGAACATCCTGCACACCCCCGTGCTGTTCGGGACTCGGGGCCCGCACCCGGCATCATCTCGTTGCCGAATACACGGACCTTCGACGAATAGGCATTCGATCACCCTTGTGCCGTTCAGGGCAAACACGGGCGCTCGGAGGTGGTTTGGCCGTTCCCCTACCCGCAAGTACCGGACGTCCAGCTAAGTCCCTCCCTCTTCCGGTTGGTCATGACCCGGGGCACCTGGTCCAGGTCGATACCGAAGTGCTCCCGGTAGGCGGCCAGGATCTCGGTGTCCTCGACCAGCTCCCGCTCGTGGCGCTCGCCGTCCACGGTGGTGACGAGCCTGCGGCCACTGAGCGTGATGCGGCCGTCGTGGGTGTTGCGGGAGCAGACCAGCGACCGGGTGAAATGCGAGTCGGGCGAGGTCCGGTGGTACCAGGCCCCGGCGGTGAAGTCGGCCAGCGCGCGCGGCCGTTGGTCGATCCGGTACTGGCGCTTGCCGTCGCGCACGACGTCGATGTCGCCCTCCGGCGCCTCCACGACCCGGAACGTACCGGCCGGGTCCTCCTGGTCACCGCGCTCGTCGAAGGACAGCGGGTGGGTGCTGTGACTCCCGAAGCCGACATCGGCGAGCCACCGCTCCCCACCACGTCCCGCCCCGGTCCCGGTCCCGGTCCCGGTCCCGGTGCCGGTCGGCGTGGGCGTGGGTGCGGGTGTCTCGACGAGGAGCGTCATGTGGTCGTACGGGATCCCCAGCCCGCCGTCCGCCGTGAACACCCGGGCCTGAAGGAGCGTCACCCGGAAGCCGAGCTCCCGCAGCAGCACCGCGAAGGCGCCGTTGAGTTCGTAGCAGAAACCTCCCCTCCTCCTGTCCACGACCTTGGCGACCAGCGCCCCTTCTTCGAGGTCGATCTCCTCCGCCAGATGCACGGAGAGATTCTCGAACGGCACGGTCCGCAGGTGCCGTACCTGAAGATCCCGCAGCGCCGCGGCGTCCGGTACGACGGGCCGGTCGGCCCCGATCCGGCCCAGATAGTCGGAGATGGTCCGAGACATGTCCATGCGCCCAGTCTGGCCCGGCCCCCTCCTTCCCACCATGCGTCGTTCGTCCTGGTCCGAAGGACGGGCCCGGCCCTCGCCGGCCCCGCGCGCCGGCCGCCCCGCCCCCTCACGTGGGCCCGCGCGGCACGGCCCGCAGCCCCGCCCCCGCGCCCGTCACCGCGATGGCACCGTCCCTGTCGGTACGCAGCACCACCGCTCCCCCGGCCCGCAGCGCGCCGACCGTGCGCGGCGAGGGATGGCCGTACGGGTTGTCCCTGCCGCAGGAGATCAGGGCCAGCCGGGGCCGCACCGCGCGCAGCAGTCCGGGGTCCTGGAAGGCCGAACCGTGGTGCGCGACCTTCAGCACGTCCACCGGCGCCAGCGCCGGGTGGTCCCTGGACAGGCCCTGCTGGGCGGGCGGTTCGAGATCGCCGAGCATCAGCAGCGTCGGCCCGCCCACCGTCCGCACGAGCAGGGTGAGACTCGCGTCGTTCGGCCCGCCCGCGCCCAGCCCCGGCCCGGCCCTCGGCCACAGGACCCGCCAGTCGAGCGGCCCGACCCGGCGCCGCTCCCCCGGTATCGCGCGCACCAGCGGCACGCGCGCGGCCCGCGCCGTCCGCCGTACGAACTCGCTCTGTTCCCAGGGCTCGTGAAGGGTCGTCGTCTGAATGGCGCCGACCCTCCTGCCGCGCAGCACCCCGGGCAGTCCGGTGACATGGTCGGCGTGGAAGTGGCTGACCACGAGCAGCGGTACCCGGGTGATCCCGAGGTCCCGCAGACAGCGGTCGGCCAGCCGGGGGTCCGGCCCGGCGTCCACGACCACACCCGCGCCCTCACCGGCCGCGAGCACCATGGTGTCGCCCTGGCCGACGTCGCACATCGCCAGCGCCCAGCCCGGCGGCGGCCACCCGGTGACCATCCGGGTGAAGGGCGCCGGCCGCAGGACGGCCAGCAGCAGGAGCACCGCGCAGGCGGCGGCGACCCACGGGTGGCCGCGTATGCGCCGTACCGCGCACACGACGAGGACCGTGACGACGGCGAGCAGCGCCCCGCCCCGCCAGCCGCCGGGCCAATCGGCCTCGGCCCCTGGCAGCGCCGCGCCCGTGCGGGCGACCGAGGCGATCCAGCCGGCGGGCCAGCCCGCGCACCGGGCCAGCAGCTCGGCCGCCGGCATCGCCACCGGCGCGGCGGCGAGCGCCGCGAAGCCGAGCACCGTCGCGGGCGCCACCGCCAGTTCCGCGAACAGGTTGCAGGGGATCGCGACGAGGCTGACGCGCGCGGCGAACACCGCCACCACCGGCGCGCACACGGCCTGCGCCGACGCCGCCGCCGCGAGCACCTCGGCGAGCCTGGGCGGCACCCCGCGCCGCCGCAGTGCCGCGCTCCAGCGCGGCCCGATGGTGAGCAGCGCGCCGGTGGCGAGCACCGACAGCGCGAAGCCGAAGCTGCGCGCCAGGGCGGGGTCCCAGAGGACGAGGAGCAGTACGGCGGCGGCCAGCGCCGGGATCAGCGATCTGCGCCGGCCGGTGCCGATGGCGAGCAGGGTGATCAGTCCGCAGGCCGCCGCCCGCAGCACGCTGGGCTCCGGCCGGCAGACCACCACGAAGGCGAGCGTGAGCGCCCCGCCGAGCACCGCGGTCGACCGCAGTGAGATCCCCAGCCGTGGGGCGAGCCCGCGCCGCTCCGCCCGCAGCGCGAGTCCGGGCGGCCCGATGAACAGGGCGAGGACGATCGTCAGATTGCTTCCGGAGACGGCGAGCAGATGCGAGAGGTCGGTCGCCGTGAACGCTTCGTGCAGTTCGGGCGGGATCCGGGAGGTGTCCCCGACGACCAGTCCGGGAAGCAGGGCGCGCGCGTCCGCCGGGAGCCCCTCCGTCGCCTCGCGCAGTCCGGCGCGCAGTTGCCCCGCGGTGCGTTGGAGGCCGGTCGGTGGGCGTACGACCTGTGGCGGCCCGCCCCCCTCCACCCGCAGCAGAGCCGCGTACCTCTCGTCGCCCTCCGTCGGCGGCGCGAGCCGCCCGGCCAGCCTGAGCCCGGTCGACGGCAGCAGCCGCTGCCACGCCTCGGCGCCGTCCCCCGCTCCGGCGAGTACGAGCACCGGCGTACGGACGGTGGTGACGGCTCCGTCGGCGGACGACACACGTGTGAGGTCGGCGTCCAGGACGAGTCCGGCCGACGAGAGTCTGTCGCCGTGCACCCGTGGTCTGGTGGGGCGCGGGTCGGAGGTGACCGTCAGGTCCACGGTGACGCGCGCGTACCGATCCGCCAGCCCCGGCACGGGGCCCCGGTGCCGGTCCGCGGCGTGCAGCCAGGCGGAGCCCGCTCCCGCGACGGCGCAGAGCAGCACAGCGGCGACGGCGACCCCGTTCACCCTCCGCCGCACGCCCCCCGGTCCTGGTCCCGGCACCAGCGCGGCCCGCACCAGCAACACTCCGGCCACGGCGAGCCCGGCCAGCACCGCGCCGGCGACCCAGCTCCCCGGTGCGCCCGTCGCCAGCGCCGCGGCGGCCCAGGCCGCCAACGCGGGTGGCACCAGCCGCAGATCGGCCGGGCCCTCCTGGCGAGGGGCTGCGGCGCCCAGCGCATTTCCCGAGGCCGCGTGCACGGCCGCGCGGGTCATGGCCGCACACGGGGCTCGATGTCGGCGAAGCGGCGTTCGCCGATCCCGTTCACTTCGCGCAGTTGGTCGACGGAGCTGAATCCGCCGTGCCGGGTGCGGTAGTCGATGATGTGCTGCGCGAGCACCGGTCCGACGCCGGGCAGTGTGTCGAGCTGTTCGACGGTGGCCGTGCCGAGACTCACCGGCGCGCCCTCCGGACCGGCAGCGCCCGTGCCGGGCACGGCGGCGGCCTGCCCCGGTGGCGCGGGGCCGCCGACGACCACCTGCTCACCGTCCACCAGCACCCGCGCCCGGTTCAGCCCGGTCAGGTCGGCGCCGGGCTTGACTCCTCCTGCCGCTCGCAGCGCGTCGGTGACCCTCGACCCGGCGGGCAGGCGGCGGACGCCGGGACTGCGCACCTTGCCGCTGACATCGACCACCACACGCCCGGCCGGCGACGCGGCGGCGGGCGCGGGTGTCCCGGACGACGGCGCGGAGTCGCGCGCGGGCCCGGTCGCGGCGGCCGCTTCGCGGACCATCTCCGGCGCGCTGACCGACTGCGGCCGGCCGGACCAGAAGTGCTGGGCCGCCAGTACGGCGGCCACGACCAGCACCACCACGAGCGCGGCCAGCGTCTTCGGCTCAAGCCCGCATCTGAGCTGCACCCACAACGGCAACCGCTCCCGTACGGCCGCCCACACCCGCTCGCGCCGCCCACCCGCCTGCTCCCCCTCCCCCGGCGGCGCCACCGTGTGGCCCGCTGCAGAGGCGGGAGTTGGCGCCGGAGGTGACGCCGGAGGCGGCACCGCAGGTGGTGTGGGAGTCGACGCCGGAACCGGGCTGCCCACCGCTGCGGCCGACCGCGCCGCCCCCGCGTCCGCGCCCGCGAGCCCCACGGCGAACAGCGCGTCGGCGCGGCGCCGTAACGCCGTCGTCGCGGGTGTCGTCCCCGCGCGCCTGTGGCGCGGACGCGGCGCGGAGGAGACGAAGGACCGGCCACGGCCGGCGCCGTGACGCGCCTGACGGACCTGACGGACCTGTCGGACACGGCTGTCGGACGTCGGAGCGCGACCGGGGCCGCTGGTCACGGAGTGTGATCGGAGAGTCATGCCACCAGACGGTAGGCACTCGCCGTCGATCCCGCCGGAGCGGTCGAATTACCGTGGATAACTCACCAGTTGTGGATAACTCGGCCACCCGAACGAGCGATTCCGCCCCCGCTCACCGCATCGCTCACCCCGCTCAACGCGGCGAGACCACAGCCCCCAACAGCCCCGGCCCGGTGTGCGCGCCGATCACCGCGCCCACCTCGCTCACATGCATCTCGGCGAGTCCCGGCACCCGCTCCCGCAACCGGTCGGCGAGCGCGGCGGCCCTCTCCGGTGCCGCGAGATGGTGCACGGCGATGTCGACCTGACCGGTGCCCGCCCGCTCGGCGACGATCTCCTCCAGGCGCGCGATCGCCTTCGAAGCCGTACGCACCTTCTCCAGCAACTCGATCCGCCCGCCGTCCAGTTGGAGCAGCGGCTTCATGGCGAGCGCCGAGCCGAGAAGCGCCTGAGCGGCGCCGATACGGCCGCCCCGCCGCAGGTAGTCGAGCGTGTCGACGTAGAAGTACGCGTAGGTCCCGGCGGCCCGCTTCTCGGCAGCCGCGACCGCCTCGTCCAGCGATCCGTCCGCCTCCGCCGTCTCCGCCGCCGCCAGGGCGCAGAAGCCGAGGGCCATCGCGACCATCCCGGTGTCCACCACCCGTACCGGCACAGGTGCGTCGCGCGCGGCGAGAACCGCGGCGTCGTACGTCCCGGAGAACTCCGCCGACAGATGCAGGGAGACGATGCCCGTCGCCCCGGCCTCGGCCGCCGCCCGGTAGGCGGCGGCGAAGACCTCGGGGCTCGGCCGCGAGGTGGTCACGGAGCGCCGTTTCTGCAGCGCGAGCGCGAGCGATCTGGCCGAGATCTCGGTGCCCTCTTCGAGTGCCCGGTCACCGAGAACCACGGTCAGCGGGACCGCGGTGATGCCATGGCGTTCCATCGCCTGAGGCGGCAGGTAGGCCGTTGAATCGGTGACGATCGCGACATGGCGGGACATGAGCGGGAGGTTACCCGCCGCGACCGCAGGTCGGGAGCCCGGCCCCGCCACGCCCGTCGAATTCGAAGAGGTCCCCATCGGCTTCCGCCCTCTTCCTTGCTTTGCCGTATCCGATCTCCACGGATCCGATCCCGACTCTCCACGGATCCGATCCCGGCGGATCCATATCTCCGACGGCATCCCTGACGGCCCGCCACCGCGTCATGCGTGTGCCCCGCCCGACCGCCCGCAACCCGATCAACCGCGGGCCGAGGCAAGGCCGAACGGCAGACGGCACGGCAGACGGACCGATCGGTCCGTCAGTTCGCCGGTCCGTCAGTTCGTCGTCTCCGGCCGCGCCGACTTCTCCTGCCAGGGATAGGTCGCACGCCGGGGATCGGGCGGCTCGATCGCCTGCGGTCCTTCACCCGCCGGCGGCGGCTCGGGCCATGTCTGGTCGGCGAGCGTGGGCTCCACGCCCTCCGACCGGGCCGCGCCCCCATCACGCCGCCCCGCCTGCTCCGGCTCACTCGCGGGCTCCGGCTCCGGCCACTCCATGGCCTCCTGCCGGCTCGGGTCCGCATGCGGCGCCGCGTGCGGGTCGGTGTTCGGTTCCACCGCCGACCAGTGCCGCAGCGCCCCC
Source organism: Streptomyces sp. NPDC057307 (assembly GCF_042667665.1). NCBI lineage: Bacteria > Bacillati > Actinomycetota > Actinomycetes > Kitasatosporales > Streptomycetaceae > Streptomyces > Streptomyces sp. NPDC057307. The sequence goes on from NZ_JBHUZM010000031.1 coordinate 18,061, forward strand.
GACTCGACGTCGATCTGCTCGCTCAGAAGCGTCAGCTCGTCCTCGGAGAACTTCCGGGCCCGGTCCCTGGCCGCCCACCGCAGCGAGTCGGCCGACTTCGTGATCCGCTCCGTACGCTCCCGCAGCTCGCCGAGCCGCTGCGCGATCGTCGCCCGGTCCGGGTCCCGCTCCAGCCGCCTCAACTCGTCGTCCAGCTCACGCCCATACACACTCAGCCGCTGGAAGAGGCTCAGCGACTCCGACAGCGAGGCGTCCTCCGCCTCGTTCGCCCGGAGCGCCTCCTGGGTGGCCCGCATCGACGTACGCAGCTTCAGCCGGAGCTGCGCCAGCTCGGCCGGTACGCCGGTCTGCCCGAGGCTCTTCGCCCTCAGGGTGGTGTCCTCGACGGTCCGGCGGGCCTGCGTGATCGTACGGTCCACGCCTCGCTTGGCAGCACGGACCGCCTTGACGCTCACGAATACGCCCAAGGCCACGAATGCGACAAAGAGCAGCGCCACGATCAAAAGCACGGCCTCCATGTGGATGCCTCTCCGGTGTCGACGTCGGTCCCTCCACCGTAAACGGAACGGGCACCCTGAGGGTTCCGTCCGGACCCTCAAACTGCCCGTAAGGGAAAGCCCTGTGTCCGTGAGCCGCCGGCCGGCCGCCCGCCAACGACCCACCGACAACCCACCGACGACCTACCGACCGCCCACCGACGGCCCGCGGAATCTCCGAGGGAACCCCGCGGGCGGTCGGTGGGCATACCCCACCGGGGCTTACGCCGTCACGATGTTGACCAGCTTCGGCGCCCGCACGATCACCTTGCGGATGCCCGCGCCGCCCAGCGCCGCGACCACCGCGGCGTCGCCCAGCGCCAGCGCTTCCAGTTCCTCGTCCGAGATCGACGGGGAGACGTCCAGCCGCGCCTTGACCTTGCCCTTGACCTGTACGACGCAGGTGACCGTCTCATCGATCACATACGCCGGGTCGGCGGCCGGGAAGCCCTCGTGCGCCACCGAGCCGGTGTGCCCCAGCTTGCGCCACAGCTCCTCGGCGACGTGCGGCGCCAGCGGCGCCACCAGCAGCACCAGTCGCTCCGCGACCGAGCGGGCGACCGGCCCGCCCACCTTCGTCAGATGGTTGTTCAGCTCGGTGATCTTGGCGATGGCGGTGTTGAAGCGCAGCGCGGCCATGTCGTGGCCGACCCCGTCGATCGCCTTGTGCAGGGCACGCAGCGTCGTCACGTCGACGTCGGCGTCCGGTACGTCCACGACCGTGACCTCACCGGTCGCCTCGTCAACGACGTTGCGCCACAGCCGCTGCAGCAGCCGGTACTGGCCCACCACCGCGCGCGTGTCCCACGGCCGCGAGACGTCCAGCGGGCCCATGGCCATCTCGTACAGACGCAGCGTGTCGGCGCCGTACTCCGCGAAGATCTCGTCCGGAGTGACCGCGTTCTTCAGGGACTTGCCCATCTTGCCCAGCAGCTTGCTGACCTTCTCGCCGCGGAACCAGAAGGCACCGTCCCGCTCCTCGACCTCGGCGGCCTCGACCGCGATGCCGCGGCTGTCGCGGTAGACGTACGCCTGGATCATGCCCTGGTTGTACAGCTTGTGGAACGGCTCGACCGACGAGACATGGCCCAGGTCGTACAGCACCTTGGACCAGAAGCGCGCGTACAGCAGGTGCAGTACGGCGTGCTCGGCGCCGCCCACGTACAGGTCGACGCCGCCGTGCGGCATGCCCTCGCGCGGGCCCATCCAGTACTGCTCGACGGCCGGGTCGACCAGCTTCTCCGTGTTGTTCGGGTCCAGGTAGCGCAGCTCGTACCAGCACGAACCGGCCCAGTTCGGCATGGTGTTGGTCTCGCGGCGGTAGCGCCGTACGCCCTTGCCGTCGCCCAGGTCCAGCTCGACGGCGACCCAGTCCTCGTTGCGCGACAGCGGTGTCTCGGGCCGGGTGTCGGCGTCGTCCGGGTCGAAGGTGCGGGGCGAGTAGTCGTCGACCTCGGGCAGTTCCAGCGGCAGCATCGACTCGGGCAGCGCGTGCGCGATGCCGTCCTCGTCGTAGACGACGGGGAAGGGCTCGCCCCAGTAGCGCTGCCGGCTGAACAGCCAGTCACGCAGCCGGAAGTTGACCGTTCCCTCGCCGATGCCCCCGGCGGTCAGCCACTCGGTGATCTTCGCCTTGGCGTCGACCACGCCCAGCCCGTCCAGGCTGACGGCGGGGGCCGACGAGTTGACGATCTTCGCGTCGTACGCGACGAACGCGTCCTCCCACTGAGAGGCGTCGGTGCCACGGCCGTCCGTCGGCTCCACGACGCAGCGCATCGACAGCTCGAAAGCGCGTGCAAACGCAAAGTCACGGCTGTCATGCGCCGGGACGGCCATGATCGCGCCGGTGCCGTACCCCATCAGGACGTAGTCCGCGATGAAGACCGGGATCCGCTCGCCGTTGGCCGGATTCGTCGCGTACGCCCCGGTGAAGACGCCCGTCTTGTCCTTGGCCTCGGCCTGCCTCTCGACGTCGGACTTCGACGCGGCCTGCTTGCGGTACGCGTCGACGGCGTCGGCGGGCGTCGCGTGGCCGCCCGTCCACACGTCGTGCGTGCCCTCGGGCCAGGCGGCCGGGACGATCTTCTCGACCAGCTCGTGCTCCGGCGCCAGAACCATGTACGTGGCGCCGAACAGCGTGTCCTGACGGGTCGTGAAGACGGTGATGGCACCGGCGTCGCCGACCGGGAAGTCGACACGCGCGCCCTCGCTGCGCCCGATCCAGTTGCGCTGCTGCTGCTTGATGGCATCGGGCCAGTCCAGCGCGTCCAGGTCGTCCAGCAGCCGGTCGGCGTAGGCGGTGATGCGCATGTTCCACTGGCGCAGCTTGGACTTGAAGACCGGGAAGTTGCCGCGCTCGGAGCGTCCGTCGGCGGTGACTTCCTCGTTGGCCAGGACGGTGCCCAGGCCGGGACACCAGTTGACGGGGGCGTCGGAGGCGTACGCCAGCCGGTACTCGCCCAGAATGTCCGCCCGCTCGTTCTCGGTCAGTTCACTCCAGCTCCGGCCGTCCGGCGTCGCGCGCTCGCCGCTCTCGAACCGCGCCACCAGCTCGGTGATCGGGCGGGCCTTGCCGGCCTCGGGGTCGTACCAGGAGTTGAAGATCTGTACGAAGATCCACTGCGTCCAGCGGTAGAACTCGGGGTCGATCGTGGCGACCGAGCGCCGCTTGTCGTGCCCCAGGCCCAGCCGGCGCAGCTGCCGCGTCATGTTCTCCATGGCGGCCTCGGTCGACACCCGGGGGTGGGTGCCGGTGCTGATCGCGTACTGCTCGGCGGGCAGGCCGAAGGCGTCGAAGCCCAGCGTGTGCAGCACGTTGTAGCCGCTCATGCGCTGATGGCGTGCGTAGACGTCGGTGGCGATGTAGCCGAGCGGGTGCCCGACGTGCAGTCCGGTACCGGAGGGGTACGGGAACATGTCCATGACGTACTTCTTGGGGCGCGCGACGACGGCCGGGTCCCCGGCCAGGTCGCCCGTCGGGTTCGGCGCCTCGTAGGTGCCTTCGGCGTCCCAGAAGTCCTGCCAGCGTGCCTCGATGTCGGCGGCCATGGCAGCCGTGTAGCGGTGCGGCGCGGTCGTCGCGGTCGTCTCCGCGTCGGCGGCGGCCGGATTCGTCTCGCTCATGTCCTCTGAAGCTCCATCGATCGTCTCTGCCGCGGGAATGAAAAAACCCCTCACACAGGAGGGGGCAGCCACGCTGATTCCGACCGGATCTGTCATCCGTCGGTACTGATCAGCGCGGCTCGCTAAGCAGAAGGCGTACGGCACGCATGCGAGCAGGGTACCGCAGCGGGCGGAGGGCTCGCACGGCGGATTCGGGCCGGGGACGGGCGCGCGGGAGGCGCGCTCGGGCGTGAGCGAGGACGATGCCGGGCCGATCCCAGGCCGACGCCGGGACGACTCCGCGCCGATGTCGGCACGGCGCAGGGACTGTCGAGACCCATACAAGATCGTTCGAGTCGGGAACAGGCCATCGGCGATATGTGATTCATCGAACCTTCGGCGCCCGGATTACTCCGCGTATCGACCCTATCCGGGGCAACCCCAGGGTCAGTTGACGCTCAATCCCCTCGGTAAACCTGCAAACGGCGTACTGCCCGGTTTGGAGCGACTTAGCATGCGGCAGCAACGGGACCGCTTTGCCGAGCCATTCGGAGTTGCCCCTATGACGCTTCAAAGCAAGATCCGTTCAGCGCTTCCCTCGACCCACGGCATGAGCCCCTCGGTCCGGGGCGGGCTGTCGGTCGCCGCGCTCGTCCTCGTCCCTCTCCTCGCCGTCGCGGGGAGTGACGACTTCCGCGCGATGCTCGACTTCACCACCGGCGTGCTGTCGCTGGTGTCCCTGACGGCCGCCGTCGCCTGGGGCCTGATGGCCACCGACCGACTGCTGCTCTCCCCGCGCCACCGGCTGCTCGCCCAGGGCATCCACCGGTTCACCGCGATGGCCTCCCTCGGCTTCCTGCTGCTGCACGCCACGGTGAAGGTCTCGCTCGGACATGTGGCGCTGATCGGCGCCGTACTCCCCTTCGGCCTCGGGATCACCGGCACGAACGGCCTCATCGGCCTCGGCTCGCTCGCCGGCTTCCTGATGGTGATCGCCGCCGCGACCGGCGCGCTGCGCAGCGCCTTCGCCGTGCCCGGCAGGATCGCCGGCCGCTGGCGCGCGCTGCACATGCTGGCCTATCCGGCCTGGTGCTTCGCGCTGATGCACGGCCTGTACGCGGGGCGTGCCGCCGCGACCTGGGTCATGACCATGTACTGCCTGGCGCTGATCGCCGTCATCGGCGCCGTCTCCGTACGACTGCTGCCGCAGCCGGTCAAGCGCCGGATCGCCGACAAGATCCTCAAGCGGACGGGCGGCGTACGCGAGACTCCCGAGCCGGAGCAGTCCGGGCTCCGCGAGTCGGGCCGCCGCGACCCGACGCGCGAGCCGCTGCCCGGCGCGGCCGAAGTGCCGGAGGTGGAGTTCGAGCAGCGGTTCCCGCGCCAGCGGTCCGCTTCCGCGCCGGCTTCCCCCGGGGCGTCGGCGATGCCGCTGGGCGCGACCCGTGTCCCGCCGCGCATCGCCCCGCCGTCGCCGCCTCTTTACGAGGCGGGTCGCCCGCCGAGCGCGGACCCGTTCGCGGACACCTTCGTCCCGGACTCCTACGCGCCCCCGTCGGCCGCGCCGTACGCCGCCGCCCCGCCGGCACCGCCCGGGATCCCCTATCCGGACCCGCTCGCGGACACGTACGTCGACCCGGGTCCCACAAACCGTGGCCCCGGTCCCGGTCCCGGTCCGAGCCTGTCGGCCGGCTACCGCGCCGTCTCCCTCGGCGCCGATCCCTCGGCCCGTACACCGGCGCCCTCGCCCTTCGGCGGCCCGTCCGACCTGTCCGACCCGCTGACGTCGCCCGAGATCCCGTACGCCGAACGCATCCCCATGACCGAGGAGATACCGGTCATCAGCGAGCCGTCGGCGGCCGGGGCCGGTATGTGGCCGACCCCGTCGCCCCCGCCGCCCGTCCAGGCCCGGGCCCACGAGCCGATCCCCGACGCCGCGCCGCCGGTGGCCGACCCGTACCAGCAGCCGTCTCCGTACGAAGGGCCCCCGACGTACCAACAGCCGGAGACCTACCAGACGTACGGGCAGCAGGAGACGTACCAGCGGGCTGAGACAAACCGGCCGTCCGACACGTACCTACAGTCGGCCCCCTACCCGCGGCCCGATGCCACCCCGGGGCCCGACCTGTACCAACAAGCCGAACTGCACCGGCAGTCGGAGGACCCGTTCCAGCAGCCTCCCGCCAACGGCGGGGGAACCCCGAGTGCCGGTGAACCCTGGTACCCACCCGCAGGAGACCGACAGTGAACGCCCCTCTCCCCGATGTCCCCGAAGTCCGTGTCGTCGGCCTTCCCCAGCTGACACAGGGATTCGACCTCGTCGAGCGACTCGACCTCTCCATGCACCTCAAGGTGCACGGGCCGCTGGAGCCGCTGACCGGGGAACTGCTCGCGCAGCTCGCCGAGAACATCACCCTGCGCGGACGCGGTGGCGCCGGATTCCCCTTCGGCAAGAAGCTGCGGGCCGTCGCCAAGGCGTCGATCCGGCGCGGGGTACGCCCCGTCGTCGTCATCAACGGCAGCGAGGGCGAACCGGCCTGCCGCAAGGACACGGTGCTGCTCAACCGGGCACCCCATCTGATCCTGGACGGCGCCCTGTTGGCGGCCGAGGCACTCGGCGCCCGCACCCTGGTCGTCGCCGTCACCCGTAACTCCACCGAGATATCCATGCGGGCCGCGCTCGCCGAGCGTGGCCTGTCCGACCGGCGCGGCCAGCAACTGCGGGCCCGGGTGGTCCGTACGCCCGAGCGCATGGTCTCCGGCGAGGCATCGTCCGTGATCCGCGCGGCGAACGGCGGGCCGGCCCTGCCCCCCGGCCGCCGTGAGCGGGCCGCCGAGTCGGGCGTCGGGGGCGCCCCGACGCTGCTGTCCAACGCCGAGACGTACGCGCAACTGGCCATCGGCGCCAGGATCGGCGCGCGCCGCTACGGGCACACGGGGCTCGACGCGGAGCCCGGCACCGTCATGCTCACCGTCTCCGGCGCCGTCGCGCGTCCGATGGTCGTGGAGGTGCCGACGGGCGTCCCGCTGCGGTACGTCCTCCAGCTCGCGGGCGCGCCGCCGCTCCCCCAGGGCGTGCTGACCGGCGGCTACCACGGCAACTGGATCGACTCCGTGGCCGCGCACGACGCCGTCGTCTCCCGCGAGTCCCTGGCGGCGGTGGGCGGTTCGCTGGGCGCGGGCGCGATCCTGCCGATCGGCCCGGAGACCTGCCCGCTGGGCGAGGCGCTACGGGTGGCCAACTGGCTCGCCGCCGAGACGGCCGGTCAGTGCGGGCCCTGCAAGCTCGGTCTGCCGGCCGCCGCGGGCGGCCTGAGCGATGTGCTGAACGGCGGCGGCCCGGCCGCTCTGGAGGCGCTGCGCGAGGTCACCCAGGCGGTACGGGGGCGAGGCGCGTGCAAGCATCCCGACGGGTCCTCGCGGTTCTTCATGTCGACCCTCTCCGCCTTCACCGACGACCTCGCCGCCCATGTGCTGGACGGCGGCTGCGGGCGTGACACCACCGGCGTGCTGCCGCTGCCGGGGCCCGGCTACCAGACCGCCGAGGAGTCCATCCCGAGCGGCGAGAAACTGGCCGTGGACTGGACGCTCTGCCAGGGGCACGGGCTCTGCGCGGACATCGTGCCCGAGCTGATCCGGCTCGGCCCCGACGGGTACCCCGCGCTCGCCGACGCCTCCGTACCGATGCATCTGCGGGGCCGTGCCCAGCGTGCCGTACGGCGCTGCCCGGCGCTCGCGCTCCGAATCGAGCAGCCGGCGCCGCAGCGGCCCGCGCGGCCGGGAGGTCCGGCGGCCCTGCCGCCGGGCGGTGGCCGGAAGGCTCTGGGCAGCGGGCGCTGACGCGTCCTCCGTAAGGAGGCCACAGCCCCGGGCGCGGCCGTCAGTGCGGCCGGTAGACCGAGACGTGGAAGGAGACGGTCACCGGGAGCGGCGTGTCCAGCGACGCGACGCTCCGGTGCACCTCTTCGGTACCGAGGTGGTGGGCGCTCGGCCCCATCAGGATGAGGTCGCACACCTGCGGCCCGGTCATGGCGACCTGCCGCTCCACGACGTCCGTGCGCTCCTGCCGGAAGTGACCGGACAGCGTGCGGCGCAGCCGGTCCTCCTTGGCGGCGTCGACCGACAACATGCCGAGGCTCGCGGGGAGTTCCGCGAGGTGGCGCGCGGTGGGGGTGACGACGACGAGGGCGCCGTCCGGCCGCAGGACGCGGTGGAACTCCGGGCCGTTGCGGGGCGCGAAGACGTTGATCACGACGTCGGCGGCGCCGCTCACGACGGGCAGCGGCTTCCAGATGTCCCAGGTCGCCGCGCCCGCCCGTGGATGGGCCCCGGCCGCCCGGCGCAGCGCGAACTTGGAGACGTCGAGGCCCAGTCCCACGGCGTCGGGCAGGGCGTCGAGCACGGTGGCGAGGTAGTACCCGGTGCCCGCCCCGGCGTCCAGGACGGTGCCGTCCGGCGGGCACAGCGGCGCGACGGTCCCGGCGAGCGCGCGGGCGAGCGGTTCGTAGTGGCCGGCCGCCAGGAACCGCGTCCGGGCCGTCACCATGTCCGCGCTGTCGGCGTTCGCCGCGTTCGTGTTGCCGGTCAGCAGGCTGAGATAGCCCTGGCGGGCGACGTCGAACGAGTGACCCTCGGCGCAGTTCAGGGAGTTGACGCCCCGGAGGGTCGTGAGGGATGTCGGAGCGGTGCCCCGGGGTGCGAGCGGCGTGCCGCACAGGGGGCACCTCAGCACGCCGAGCAGCCGGTGCCAAAGGTCGGGCGCGGCGGGCGAGTTGGACACGGCGTTCCTCCGCGACGGGCTGTCAACAAGAAGAACCCGCCCGGACGTGGTGTCCGGACGGGAACTTCTGAGATGTGGAGCTAAGGAGAATTGAACTCCTGACCTCCTGCATGCCATGCAGGCGCTCTACCAACTGAGCTATAGCCCCTTGTGATGTACCGCACTTCGGGCATCCCCTCGGCGGCGGTGCCAACATTACACGGTCCGTCGGGCCCTCCGCCAAATCGTTTCCGATTTGTACCGATAGGACTGCTACTGTCACCCTTCGTGACCGTACTCACTCCCGTACTCGCGCGGGTCACCGCCGGTCGGCGTTCCGTCCTCGTCGGCGCCGCTGTCTGCCTGTTGTCGTTCGCGGCGTTCTGGATCGCGCAGCGCGCCGCCGCGGTCTCGATGATCGACGTGATGGTCTACCGGGCCGAGGGCCGTACGGTACTCGACGGGCACGACCTCTATGCGATGCGCGCGACCTACGCGGGGCTGCCGACGACGTATCCGCCGTTCGCGGCGCTGCTGTTCACTCCGCTGACCCTGCTGGGCGTCCCGGAGATGCGCACCCTCGCCACCGTCGGCAATCTCCTGCTGCTCGTCGCGTTCGTGCACCTCTCACTGAGGTTGACGTTCCGCGGGGCGGTGCCGCCCGGCGCGGCGCTGTGGGTGGCGGCGGCGGCCGTCTGGTGCGAGCCGGTGTGGACGACCTTCCGCTACGGACAGATCAATCTGCTGATCGGCGTCGCCGTCCTGTGGGACCTCACCCGGCGCGACGGCCACCGCTGGGCGGGCGTGGGCATCGGTCTCGCCACGGCGGTCAAGCTGACCCCCGCGCTCTTCGCCGTCATGCTGCTGATCACCGGAGTGCTGCGGTTCCGCGAGGCCGGCTGGAATCCCTGGCTGCGCACGACCGCGACGGCGGTGGGCACGTTCCTCGCCGTCACCGTCGCGTCCGCCTTCGTCCTGCCGTACGACTCCCACCGCTTCTGGACCGACATCGTCTTCCGGGCGGACCGGGTGGGGCGCGTCGAGGGCGCCGCGAACCAGTCGCTGCGCGGGGTGTTCGCGCGGGTGCTGCACACCACCGAACCCTCGCTCTGGTGGCTCCCGGTGGCCACCGTGGTCGCGGTGGCCGGGCTGGCCGTGGCGGTGACGGCGGCCCGGCGCGGGCGGACGGCGGAGGCCACCGTCGCCTGCGCGGCCACCGCACTGCTGATCAGCCCGATCTCCTGGTCCCACCACTGGGTGTGGTGCGTGCCGATGGTGCTGCTCCTGGTGGCGCACGGGAGGACGGAATGGGCGGCCGTGGCGGGAATGGGCTTCTTGTCGTACGCGCTGTGGCGGGTGCCGCACGGCGCGGTGGAACGGCTTGAACTCGACCAGAATCGCGCGCAGATGGCGCTCACGGCGATTTATCCGGTGATGGCGCTGGGGCTGCTGGTGTATCTGGTGGTCGCCGACCGGGAGGAGCGGGCGCCCCGGCGTCCCCCGGCGCCGAGAGAGCCCGTGGCGGCACGGGAGGCGGTGCCGGCCGGAGAGCCGAGGGATTACGCGGTGGCGAAGGAGTAGAAGCGCTTGAGCGTGCAGTGCTCGTCGAGGAGCCGGCCGTAGATGGGCTCGCCCTCCAGCTCCCGGTACGTCTCGATGGGGTCGCCTTTTATGATGAGCGCGCGGGCGCACTCCTCGCACCAGTACTGGAAGGCCGCGTTGAGCGGGTCCATGTCCCGGACGATGGGCGTGCCACTGCCGCACCAGTCGCATTTTCTCCTGTGCGCACCCATCACTCAGCTCCAGCTGTGGCCGCAGGCCGTGCACACGTAGGAAACTCCGCCGTTGTCGCCGAGCACTTGGGCCACATGGAAAGAACCGCACGAGGGGCAGCTCAGGCCGGTGGCCGAATCCGCCGCCGCAAGCAGGTCACCGACTCTGTCGATGCTGCTGGCGGGCATCGCGCTCTCTCCTCCCCATCCGTACCGTCGTCCCCCTCCGGCCGTCCGATTCTGTCATGGCTTCGCAAGGAGGACAGCATGATCAGGCCGGGCCGTCCCCTTTCGGCGAGACGTTCTCAGCGAGACCTTCGCCGTCGTCCGAGACCGGCCGCGGCGCCGAGAACCGCGGCACCGGCCAGCGCGAGGCAGCCGGCCCACAGGGCCTCGCCCGAAGCGGCGGGCCCCGGCCCGTCCAACCGGTCGAGGAAGAGCGTGCCGAAGGTCGCGACGCCGATCACCTGACCGAGCTGGGTCACGGTCACCAGCAGCCCGCTGGCGTCCGCCGCGTCCTCCTTACGTACGTCGGCGAGAGCGCCCGTCAGCGTGGGGCTGAACCCGAGCGCCAGGCCCGCGCCCATGGCGAGGAACGCGACGTACATCCACACCCCGCCGTAGCCGCCGTCGCGCAGCACCAGTCCGACGGCGACCGCGGCCAGCGCGGTGAGGACGAACCCCGCCGGGATCAGCCTCTTTTGGAGGCGGGCGGGCCAGCTGCGCCAGGTCAGTCCGACCACGCCGAAGACCGCGGCCGTCGGCGCGAAGGTGAGCCCGGTGCGCAGCGCGCTGTGGCCGAGGCCGCCCTGAAGGTGCAGCGTGAGGACGAAGAGAAAGCCCGCGTTCACCGCCATCGCCACGGTGATCCGCACGGCCGCCGGGCCGATTCCCGGGATACGCAGCACCCGCGGCGCGATGAGCGGGGCGCCGCCGCGCCGGGCGAGCCGGGACTCGTACACGACGAAGGCGCCGAGGGAGACGGCGGCGGCCCCGAGCGAGAGCCAGGTCCACAGCGGCCAGTCCTGCTCCTGCCCGAGGACCAGCGGGACGGTGAACAGCGAGACGGCGGCGGCGAGCAGCACGAGACCCGGCAGATCCAGACCGCGCCTCCGGCCCGTGGCCGTGGGGCGGTCGTCGGGCAGCAGCCGCGCGCCGAGGACGAGCAGGGCGAGACCGACGAGGACGTTGACCAGGAACACCGGCCGCCAGCCGGTGCCGAAGAGATCGGCGCTGACCAGGAGTCCGCCGGCGACCTGCCCGGTCGCCGCCCCGGTGGCGATCACCGCCGCGTACGCGCCCAGCGCCCGCATCCGCCGCTCGCCCGCGAACTCGCGCTGGATGAGGCTCAGCACCTGCGGGATCAGCAGGGCCGCGCCCGCGCCCTGCACCAGCCGGAAGGCGATCAACTGGCCGGTGCCGGCGGCCAGTCCGCAGGCGAGCGAGGCGGCGGTGAAAACGGCGAGCCCGCCGAGATACGCGCGGCGGTGGCCAAGTATCCCGCCGAGCCGTGAGCCGGTGATCAGCAGGACGGCGTACGCGATGGTGTAGCCGGCGATGACCAGCTGCAACCCGGCGTCGGAGGCGCCGAGTTCGGTACGGATGGTGGGCGCGGCCACGTTGACGATGAAGGCGTCGAGCAGCGCCATGAACTGCGCGGCGAGCACGACGGCGAGCAGCGGGCCCGGCCGTCTGTCAGTGCCACCGGCTTTACTGAGCGCCGGGGTTTCGGATGAGGTGGTCGTCATGACGGCGAGCCTCACCCGGTTCGGACACCGGTGCCGAGAGCCCCCTGATACGGGTACTGGCAGCACCTGGCAAGGGCGGTGCGGACACCGCACGATGGGGGGCGTGACGACGATGACGGTGACACCCGCGACGGGCCCGCGGCGCAGACCCCAGCTGGCGGCGTTCCTGCGCGGCCGCCGGGCGCGGGTGACTCCGGCGGATGTCGGGATGCCGCCGGGGCTGCGCCGCCGTACGCCCGGCCTGCGGCGCGAGGAGGTCGCCCAGCTCTCCGGCGTCGGGGTGACCTGGTACACGTGGCTGGAGCAGGGCCGTCCCATCAACGCGTCGGCGCAGGTGCTGGACGCGGTGGCGCGCACGCTGCGGCTCGACCAGACCGAGCGCGAGCATCTGTACCAGCTGGCGGAGGTGCCGTACGCGCCGGACCGGGAGGCCGACGCCCACCGGGTGAACGGTGAGGTGCAGGGCATCATCGACGCGCTCGACCCGCATCCGGCCGTCGTCTACAACGCGCGCTACGACATCCTGACCGCCAACGCCGCCTACCGCGATCTCTTCGATCTCCGGGCGATGCGGGAGATCGGGGTGCGCAATGTGCTGTGGATGCTCTTCGCGGTGCCGGAGCCCGACTGTCCGCTGGTCTTCCGGGACGTGGAGCTGCCGGTGATGGTGGCGACGCTGCGCGGCGCGTACGGACGGCATGTGGGCGAGCCGGCGTGGGAGTCGTTCGTACGGCGCCTCTCGGCGACCAGCCCGTATTTCGCGGAGCTGTGGAGCAGTGGCGACGTGGTGCCGCCCGGCCCCCGGGTGAAGACGTTCCGGCACAAGGCGGTCGGTGAGATACGGATGACGTCGGTGTCGCTGTCGATCGACGGGATGCCGGACTGCCGGATCGTCGTCTACACCCCGGACGACGAGGAGAGCCGGCACAGGACGGCGGTTCTGCGCGGGCGGCGAGGGCTCCCGGAGGACTCCTGAACGGGGAGAGCCGAACAGGGCCCTGAACGAGGGCTGAACGTGGGCCTGAACGGAGAAATCCCGCCCTCGTGACGAGGACGGGATTCAAAGTGTGGAGCTAAGGAGAATTGAACTCCTGACCTCCTGCATGCCATGCAGGCGCTCTACCAACTGAGCTATAGCCCCTCATGTTCCTCGCGCTCCGCGCTGTGAACAAGAAGAACTTTAGCCTGCGATCAGCCGGAAAGTGAAATCACGTCCGGCGACCTCCGGCGGCCCTCGATCGCGGCCCGGCCGCCCTCGCGGCGGCCGGTCGTTCAGTCGTCGTCGCCGAGCACCGGCTCGGGCAGCGTCCCCGCGTTGTGCTCCTGGAGACGCCAGCCCCGCGCGCCCTCGCCCAGGACGGACCAGCAGCAGTTGGAGAGCCCGCCGAGGCTTTCCCAGTGGTGCGCCTCAAGACCGAGGAGCCGGCCGATCGTGGTGCGGATCGTGCCGCCGTGGCTGACCACGACGAGCGTGCCGTTGTCGGGGAGCTTGTCCGCGTGGTGGAGCACGACGGGCGCGGCCCGGTCGGCGACCTCGGTCTCCAGCTCGCCGCCCCCACGCCGTACGGGCTCGCCGCGCTTCCACGCCAGATACTGCTCGCCGAACCGCTCCACGATCTCCTCGTGGGTCAGGCCCTGCCAGGCGCCCGCGTACGTCTCACGGAGCGCGGAGTCGTAACTGACGGGGAGCGCGGTCAGCGAGGCCAGCTCGTTGGCCGTGGCCACGACGCGCTGGAGGTCGGAGGCGACGAGCGCGTCCGGCCGCAGCGACGCCAGCAGCCGGGCGGCGCGGCGCGCCTGCGCGACGCCGTCCCGCGTCAGCTCGATGTCCGTCGTGCCCTGGAAGCGGCGCTCCAGATTCCAGGCGGTCTGCCCGTGCCTCCACAGAATGATCCGGCGGCCTCTGCCGCCTTTGTTGCCGTTCAGCTCAGCTCACCTTCCATGGAACCGTTCAGATCGGCGTGCTCGGCGCCCTTGCCACGGGTCTTGACGGCGTCGTCCGGCAGCGGCAGCTCCGGGCAGTCCTTCCACAGGCGTTCGAGCGCGTAGAAGACCCGCTCCTCGCTGTGCTGGACGTGGACGACGATGTCGACGTAGTCCAGCAGGATCCAGCGGGCGTCGCGGTCGCCCTCACGGCGCACCGGCTTGGCGCCGAGTTCCTTGGAAAGACGCTCCTCGATCTCGTCCACGATCGACTTGACCTGACGGTCGTTGGGCGCGGAGGCGAGCAGGAACGCGTCGGTGATCGACAGCACATCGCTGACGTCGTACGCGATGATGTCGTGCGCGAGCCGGTCTGCTGCCGCCTGAGCGGCGGCGTTGATGAGCTCGATGGAGCGGTCCGTGGCGGTCACAGGCGATGCTTTCGTCGGCGGTCTGGAGACCCCCAGGGTCTCACGGACCGCCGACAAGCCGACGCAGCCTTTTGATCAGCCGCTTTCGTAGTCTCCGCCGAGGGTGACCAGGACATCGGCGTTGGGCGGGGCCTTGTCCTTCTTGACCGCGTCCACCGGCAGTCCGAGGGTCTTGGCGACTTCCTCCGCCTGCGCCTTGTTCTTCGCGTCACCGTAGATGACCTGCGACGACGCGGCCGGATCGGCCTGACCGCCGTCGACGAAGGAGTAGCCGCCGTTGATGATCGAGACCCGGGCGGCCTCCGTGTCCGCCTTGTCGCCCGTGGCGTTCTTCACACCGACCCGCAGGGCGGCGCCCTCCTCGGGAGCGCTGACGGTGCCGCCGAGGATGTCCTTGACGACGGTCTCGGTCGCCGTCTCACCGAGGCTGCCGTCGTCGGCGACGGGCAGGACGGTCGTCTTGTAGTCGCCGACCTTGGCGTGCGCCGCGAGCTTCGCCAGGGCGGCGCCCAGGTCCTGCTCGGTCATCGGCGGTTCGAGGATCTGCGCCAGGGTCTCGACGGTGATCGTCGCGCCCTTGGGGTCCTCCGAGATCTTCCGCAGCACACCCTGCATGACCGCGCCGAAGCGCTCCAGCTGCTTCACCTCGGACTCGCCGGGGCCCAGGTAGGTGGCGTACGCGACGGCGGCCTGACCGTTGAGCGTCTGTTCCTCGCCCTTGGTGACCAGCGGGTCCTCGCCCTTCTTGGCGGCCGGGACCTCGGCGTTCGTGGTGATGTCGATGTTGCCGACCAGCTCGACGAGATTCTCCAGATACGGGGTGTCGAGCCGCCAGGTGCCGGAGATCTTGGTGCCGAGCAGGGTGTCGACGGACTCGCGGGTGCCCTGGGAGCCGCTGTCGGCGACGGACTTGGCGAGGGTGCCGGTGGTGCTGGTCTCGCCGTCGGCCACGAGAAGGGAGTTGGGGAGGAGGACGGTGGTGCCCTGCTTGGTCGTGGAGTTGTTGACGAGCAGCGCCGTGGAGGTGCCCTTGTTCTTGGTGTTGTGCAGATTCACCATGATCACGTCGCGCTTCTGCGGGCCGGTGGCGGTGTTGTTCTGCTTGTCCTCGTCCGACGAGAAGCTGGGCAGTTTGCCCGCGTACCAGAGGTAGCCGACGCCGCCGACGACGGCCAGCGCCATGACGACGACCAGGGCGACGACGCGGCTGCGGCCGCGGCGGCGGGCCTCCTCGCGACGTTCGGAGCGGCTCTCGGTGAACTTGAGCCAGTCGATGACGTCTTCGGAGTCGGCGTCCGGCTCCTCTATGAAGGAGAACTGATCCGTCTTGTAGTCGCCGTCGGGCGCGGACCGCCGCTGCCCCGGTACGGCGGGCTCGGGGGCCGACGCGGGCGGGGCCGCCGGGGCCGGGGCGGGTGCGGGCTCCTCGACCGGTGCCGACTGCTGCTGTTGCTGTTGTTGCTGCGGCGCCTGCTGCTGCGGGATGTTCCACTGCGAGGTGTCGACGGTCGCGGGCTGCTGGCCGGTGTCGTAGCCGTAGCCCTGCTGTTGCGGCTGCTGTTGGTGTTGCTGCTGTTGCGCGTACGGGTCGTACGGAGCCTGCTGTTGGCCGTACGGGTCGTAGCCGTAGCCCTGTTGCTGCTGGGCCTGTTGCTGTTGCTGCGCGTACGGGTCGTACTGCTGTGCCTGAGGCTGTTGTTGCTGTTGTTGCTGCTCCTGCTGGTACACCGGCTGCCCGTACTCGTCGTAGCCCACGATCTGCGGCTGCTGCGTGTAATACGGGTCGTACGGGTCGTACGGCTGCTGGTCGTTCACCGGTGCCCCTCTCCGTGGCTCATTCGCCGCGGTACAACTGGCGCTTGTCGATGTAGCGCACCACACCGTCCGGCACCAGATACCAGACCGGATCGCCCTGCGCGACCCTTCCCCGGCAGTCGGTCGACGAGATCGCCAGCGCGGGAACCTCCACCAACGAGACGCCGCCCTTGGGCAGTCCGTCGTCCGTCAGATCGTGTCCGGGCCGGGTGACACCGATGAAGTGGGCCAGCGCGAACAGTTCCTCGGCGTCCCGCCAGCTGAGAATCTGGGACAGCGCGTCCGCCCCGGTGATGAAGAAGAGATCCGCGTCGCCGTGCAGGGAGTGCAGATCCCGCAGCGTATCGGTGGTGAAGGTCTTGCCGCCACGGTCGATGTCGATACGGCTGACCGAGAATTGCGGGTTCGAGGCCGTCGCGATGACCGTCATCAGATAACGGTCCTCCGCCGGCGAGACCGCCGACTGGCTCTTCTGCCACGGCTGCCCCGTCGGTACGAACACCACCTCGTCGAGGTCGAACAGCGCGGCCACCTCGCTGGCCGCCACCAGGTGCCCGTGGTGGATCGGGTCGAACGTCCCGCCCATCACCCCGAGACGGCGCCTGCCGCCACCTCCCGCGCCCGTGGACGCCTCCTGCTTTCCCATGCCTGCGGAGCCTACTGGCACGGCGTTACGGCCCCGTCTCAGCGGTCGCGGTTGAAGCGGGTGGTGATCCACAGCGCCAGGAGCAGCGCGAACAGCGCGCCACCGCCGGTGAGGTAGGCGCTGAGGCTTTCGTGGTTGCCGCCGTGCTCGCTGCCCTCGGCGGCGACGGTGACCATGTTGGCTGCGGTGCTGTAGAGGCTCATCTTCGGCAGGACCTATTCGATCGGGAGCGGAGACTTCGCGCACATCGTATGCGGGCACGCCGGGCACCCTCACGCCGACTCGGACGTTGTTGCCGTCGACGGCGCACGGCGGCCCACGCACAACCGTAGTCGCAGCACATACGGTGGGGGCTGTCAGGGGGACGAGCCGATGACTCGTACGAACAGGGGATTTCCATGACCGAAGACAGCCACGAGGCAGCCAGTCACGAGAATGTGCCGAGCAGGCAGCGCAAGCGCTTCCCCGGTATCTCCTCACGGGCGTACGAACATCCCGCGGACCGCTCGGCCCTGGTCGCGCTGCGCAAACTGAGCGGTTTCGACACGGTCTTCAAGGCGATGAGCGCCCTGCTGCCGGAGCGCAGCCTGCGGCTGCTGTTCCTCTCCGACTCGGTGCGGGTCAGCGACGTGCAGTTCGCGCATCTGCACACGATGCTGCTGGACGCCTGTTACATCCTGGACCTGGAGAAGGTCCCCACGATGTACGTCGCGCAGAATCCGATGCCCAACGCCATGTGCATCGGTCTCGACGAGCCGATCATCGTGGTCAACACGGGTCTCGTGGAGCTGCTGGACGAGGAGGAGATGCGCGCGGTCGTCGGCCACGAGGTGGGTCACGCGCTGTCCGGGCACTCCGTCTACCGCACGATCCTGCTCTTCCTCACCAATCTCGCGCTCAAGGTCGCCTGGATCCCGCTCGGCAATGTCGCGATCATGGCGATCGTGTCGGCGCTGCGCGAGTGGTTCCGCAAGTCCGAGCTGTCGGCGGACCGGGCGGGGCTGCTGGTCGGCCAGGACGCCCAGGCGTCGATGCGCGGCCTGATGAAGATCGCGGGCGGCAATCATCTGCACGAGATGAACGTCGACGCGTTCCTGGAGCAGGCGGCGGAGTACGAGGCGGGCGGCGACCTGCGCGACTCGGTGCTCAAGATCCTCAACGTCCTGCCGCGTACGCACCCGTTCACGACGGTGCGCGCCGCCGAGCTGAAGAAGTGGGGCGAGAGCCGCGAGTTCCAGCGGATCATGGACGGGCACTACCCGCGTCGTACGGAGGACAAGGACACGTCGGTCA
Source organism: Streptomyces sp. NPDC057307 (assembly GCF_042667665.1). NCBI lineage: Bacteria > Bacillati > Actinomycetota > Actinomycetes > Kitasatosporales > Streptomycetaceae > Streptomyces > Streptomyces sp. NPDC057307. The sequence continues at coordinate 36,086 of NZ_JBHUZM010000031.1, forward strand.
GCGACTCGATCCGCGACTCCGCCTCGCACTACGCGGACACGGTCCGCACCAGCAAGGACCCGCTGATGAAGCTGGTCGGTGACATCGCGGGCGGCGCGGGCGACCTGGGCGGCAAGCTCCGGGACAGGTTCACGGGCGGCGCGTCCGGGAACGGCGGCAACGGAAACGGGAACGGGAACGCCGAGGGCAACGGCGACCGGCCCGCGGGCGACGACGGCAAGTAGACGACGGCACGTAGTCGACGGCAAAATAGCGGCCGACCGGACGGCGGCGCCCCGGGACCTGACAGCTAGCCGCGGGGCTGTGCGCGAGTGTCGAGTACGCCGCACAGCCCGGCGGTCTGCGGCCCCGTCGCGTACGGATCGGTGGCCGCCGGGCCGGTGGGTGTCGCCCTGCCGCCGGCCAGCAGCGGTCGCAGCGTGCCGGGCGCCTCGGTCGAGCAGGTCTGCGGCCCCGCCTGGACCTGGCTGGTCAGCAACTCGACGCGGTGCCGGGGCAGATCCTCCCGGTCGAAGCGGAAGTGCACCGTCCGCCGGACGGTGAACAGTGACGCGTCCTGCCCGGCCGGCTGCCCGGCGGGGCGCAGCGCGTAGACGAAGGTGTGGTCCGAGAGCACATCGATCGTGCCGGCCCCCGCCTCCGCGAACCGGAGCGTGCCCCGAACGCGTACGGCCGAGTCGGCGAGCGCCACCTTCGCCGGGTCGAAGCGCACCAGCCAGCCGGCCGGCGCGTGTCTGCCGTCGTCGGAGGGATCGGCGAAGCTCTGGTCGAACTGTGGGAGCTGATCGGGATCGAGCAGCGCCCGCACCGAGCGCCGCTCGGTGCCGGTGACGACGTCCGGGTCGACGGACGAGGCGACGAGGTAGTCCTTGGCGGTGGTCAGCGCGGTCATCACCTCGTTCTCCGTGAAGTGCGGGGTGCGCCGTGCCAGCGGCAGCGCGATCCCCGAGGCGCCCGAGTCGAACCGCGCGGCGGGACTGCGCCGCAGCAGACTCTCGGGGGTGTCGCCCGGCACCGCGCCGGACGGGGCGAGCGGAATGACCGTCGTACGCAACGGTTCCGCCGAACGGGTGATCGCGGGCCGGTACGGAGGCCGGACGCCGACATAGACGGCGGTGCCGAAGGCCACGGCGACGACCAGCACCAGCAGCAGTGCCTGGACCGATCCTCTGCGGGGGGTCGGTGAGCCGGCGCCGGGTCTCTGGGCCGGGTCACGTCTGCGTACGGCGTGGGAGTGGTCCCCCATCCGCTCCTGGGCGGAGAACTCTTGGAGCCGGGCAGCGCGGATGAACGATTCGTCGAAGACGACGGACCGGTACTCGTCCTCGCCAGGGGTCCCCTCGGGCGTGCCCTCGGGTGGGTCTCCACGACCTGCCATACCTTCAGGTTAGGTCGACCGGGCCGAACATAAACTCGGACGCCGTCCTCAGGAATGACCTGAGCCACGGAGCGTCACAGGGGTCACAGCCTGCACAGGAGTCACTGGTTCACAGGCCCTACGCGGTGCGGCGCGGCGGTTCACGGCGTGCTGCGCGGCACGGCCGAGACCTTGGGCACCGAGTACTCCGTCGACGCCGTGGGGCCGCCTCCGCCGCGCGACGTGTCCACGCCGGTGGTGGCGGGCGGTGGCACCCGGTCCTGCCGGTTGCCCGACGCCCCGCGGTAGACGGCCGTGAACGCGAGGGCGACCATGCCGATGCCCATCACCACGGCGAGGAGCCAGGCGACGGGCCGGTGCCAGCGGGCGCTGCCCCGGTAGGGGCGCAGGGCGCCGCCGTGGCGTCCGTACGGGCCGAAGTCGCCGTGCGGGTCGTCGGGGTCGTACGAGGCGCCGTAGGGCCGCTCGTCGGCGTACTCGCCCGCCCGGCCGTAGCCGTCCTCGTAACGGTCGTCGTCGGAGGAGCCTCCGTAGGACCGCGCGCGGGCCGCCTCGGCGTCGGCGCGCGCCTGCGCGGCGGCCAGCAGCCGCTCGACAGCGGTCGGTTCATGTACGGGTGCGGCCCGGATGAAGTCCTCGTCGAAAACCACGGAGGCGAAGTCCTCGTCCGCGCCTCCGCGGTCGTCGTCGGGCTCCCAGCCGTCCGGGAACGGCTTGCCCCCCACGTCGTCCGGCACCTTCTCAGAGTAGACCGGGAAGGGCGATTTCGGCAGAGACAGTGGAGATTCCCCGGGATTACCCCGGCGCGGCCACCGTCCGCGATCGGTCCTACCGTGTGTGACCGTCGCCCGTCACGATGTACTTGGTCGAGGTCAGCTCGGGCAGTCCCATCGGCCCCCGCGCGTGCAGCTTCTGCGTGGAGATGCCGATCTCGGCGCCGAAGCCGAACTGCCCGCCGTCCGTGAAGCGCGTCGACACGTTGACGGCGACCGTCGTGGAGTCGACCAACTGGGTGAACCGGCGGGCCGCCGCCTGCGAGGTGGTGACGATCGCCTCGGTGTGCCCGGAGGACCAGAGCCGGATGTGGGCGACGGCCGCGTCCAGCGAGTCGACCACGGCGGCGGCGATGTCGTACGACAGGTACTCGGTCTCCCAGTCCTCGGCGGTGGCCGCCACGACGGTGGCCTTCGTACCGCCCGCCGCCTCCGCGTACTCCAGCACCCGCTCGTCGGCGTGCACGGTGACGCCGGCCTCGGCGAGCGCGTCCAGCGCGCGCGGCAGGAACGCGGCGGCGACGTCCTGGTGGACCAGCAGCGTCTCGGCGGCGTTGCAGACGCTCGGGCGCTGCGCCTTGGAGTTGATGAGGATGTCGACGGCCATGTCGAGGTCGGTCTCGGCGTCCACGTAGACATGGCAGTTGCCGGTGCCGGTCTCGATGACCGGCACGGTGGACTCCTCGACGACCGTACGGATCAGCGAGGCGCCGCCGCGCGGGATCAGCACGTCCACCAGGCCGCGGGCGCGCATCAGTTCGCGTACGGAGTCGCGGTTCTCGCCGGGCACGAGCTGGACCGCGTCGGCCGGCAGCCCGGCCCCGCCGACGGCGTCGCGCAGCACGCGCACGAGCGCGGTGTTGGAGGAGTACGCGGACGACGAGCCGCGCAGCAGCACGGCGTTGCCGGACTTCAGGCAGAGCGCCGCCGCGTCCACGGTGACGTTGGGGCGGGCCTCGTAGATGATCCCGACCACGCCGAGCGGGACGCGCACCTGGCGCAGGTCGATCCCGTTGGGCAGCGTCGATCCCCGTACGACCTCGCCGACCGGGTCGGGGAGCGCGGCCACGTCCCGTACGTCGGCGGCGATGGCCCGCACCCGCTCGGGCGTGAGGGTCAGCCGGTCGATGATCGCCTCGCTGGTGCCCGCTTCCCTGGCACGCTCGACGTCCTCGCCGTTCGCCTTGATGATCTCCTGCGTACGGACCTCAAGAGCGTCGGCGATCGCCAGCAGCGCGTCGTCCTTGACCGAGCGCGGCAGTGGGGCGAGGTCGGCGGCTGCGGAGCGGGCGCGGTAGGCGGTCCTGGTGACCGGGGTCAGGTTGTCGTACGGCGAGAGCGAGGTCATGCCCGCAGGGTAATGCGCGTACTGCGGGCACTTCCTCGGTATCCCGTACTCCGAGACGGCCACGCCCTCCACCGTGTAGGGCGCGGCCCCTGGCCGCTCCGGCCGTCAGAACGGGTGGACGCCCACCGGCGCGGCGGGCGGCGGGCCGTAGCCCTCCGCGATGCGCAGGTGGTAGGTCTCCCTGTCGATGACCTCAAGGCCGACGATCTCCCACGGCGGGAGCTTGGCGCTCGACCGGTGCTCGCCCCAGAGCCGCAGCGCGACAGCCGCCGCGTCGTGCAGGTCCCGGGCTTCTTCCCAGTAGCGGATCTCCGCGTGGTCGTTCGCGTATCTGCTGGTCAGCAGGAACGGATGGTCGTGGGCGAGCTGTTCGAGGCCCCGTCTGACCTCGGTGAGCGGCGCCTCGGAACCCGACACGCTGAGCGTGATGTGCCAGAGCTTCGACACCGCGCGGTCCTCCCCGCGCGACTGTGTCTGCCGGGACGTGCCCGGATCCTGTACGTCGTCGAAGGCGTCGAAGTCCGGCCCCGCTCCGACGCTGGTCAGTGTCCGCTCTTCCCCCGCGGCCCTCCGGGCGTGCAAGGTGCCTCCTCCTGACCCGAGGGACCCCGCCCCCGGGCGCGTTCGTCTCACCGGCGGCCTCCTGTTGGTGCGTCGTCGTACTGCTACCCCGCCTCGTACCCCTGAGACAAAGTTGACCAGTCCCGGACGGGGCATGGGGTGCTTTCGGTAAAGGTCCCTTCCAAAAAACCGGACTTTCAGCCGTTTCAGGGGAAGGTCAAGGATGCAGGATGACCAGATCGTCCCTGTGTACGACCTCCCTCTCGTAGGCGGGACCGAGATCCCGCGCCAGATCCCGGGTGGAGCGGCCGAGGAGCTGGGGAATCTCCTTGGCGTCGAAGTTGACCAGACCACGGGCCACGGCCCGGCCCGCCGTGTCGCGCAGTTCGACCGGGTCACCCGCGCTGAACTCGCCTTCCACCGCGGCGATTCCGGCCGGCAGCAGCGAGGTGCGGCGTTCGACCACGGCCCGTACGGCGCCGTCGTCGAGGGTCAACGCGCCCTGCGGGGTGGACGCGTGGGCGAGCCAGAGCAGCCGGTCGGCCGACCTGCGCCCGGTTCGGCCGAAGTACGTGCCCGTGTCGCGGCCGGCCAGTCCGTCGCCCGCGCGCCCGGCCGAGGTCAGTACGACGGGGATGCCGGCGGCGGCGGCGATCCTGGCCGCCTCGACCTTGGTGACCATACCGCCGGTACCGAGACCGGCCTTGCCCGCGCTGCCCATGGAGACGCCGACCAGGTCGGCGGGGCCGTCGACGCGGGCGATACGTGAGCTGCCCGGCTTGCTGGGGTCGCCGTCGTACAGGCCGTCGACGTCCGAGAGCAGGACGAGCAGGTCGGCGCGGACGAGATGGGCGACGAGCGCGGCCAGCCGGTCGTTGTCGCCGAAGCGGATCTCCTCGGTGGCGACGGTGTCGTTCTCGTTGACGACCGGGACGGTGCCCATGGTGAGCAACTGGTCGAGGGTGCGGTAGGCGTTGCGGTAGTGGGAGCGGCGGCTGGTGTCGTCGGTGGTGAGCAGGACCTGGCCGACGCGGAGCCCGTAGCGCGAGAAGGACGAGGCGTACCGGGCGACGAGCAGCCCCTGGCCGACGCTGGCCGCCGCCTGCTGCCGGGCGAGGTCGCGGGGGCGGCGGGCGAGGCCGAGCGGCGCGAGCCCGGCGGCGATGGCACCGCTGGAGACGAGCACGATCTCCTTCTCACCGCCGCCGCGGGCCTTGGCGAGTACGTCGACGAGCGCGTCGACCCGATCGGCGTCGAGCCCGCCGGCGGCGCTGGTGAGCGAGGAGGAGCCGACCTTGACGACGATCCTGCGGGCTTCCGTTACGTGCTGCCTTGCCACTGTCACGGCCCGAATGTATGCCAGCGGCCCCCGACGGCGCTCGCTCGTTTCACGCGCTGGACAGGGGCGACGGGTGTCCGGGAGAGCGGTGGAGGTGCCCCGCGGCAGCCGTCGGCGCGCGGGGCCGCCGGGCCCCGAGACCGGCTCGCGGGCCGGGACGGACGCCCGCACGCGGGGCCCAGCCGGCGCGCACGTACACCGCCCGGGCGGCACGCTCGTATGCGTGCGGCCCGGACCACCCCCTCAAGAGGTCGTCCGGGCCGTAGCCGTGATGTTCCGTCAGCGCCCGACCGGTGCCTGTGCCGCGCCGTTCTGCTCCGTGGCGTCGGCCGACTCCGCGGCCTCCGCCGCTTCCGCGACCGCGCCCTCCGCCTCGGGGTCGGCCGCAGGCTCGCGTTCCGGCTCCGTGCCCGGCTGCTCCTGGGCGCTCAGTCGCTGCGCGACACCGGTGTTGCGCGCCACGGCCTTGGCGCCCAGCGCGGCCACCGCAGCGTTGAACTGCTGGATCGACGTCGGCTCGTCGGGGCCGAGCAGATACGTCTTCAGCTCGCGCCTGCCCGACGCCAGCCGGTCGGCCGCCGGGTCGGCGACCGCCTTCAGCAACTCGTCCAGTTCGGCGGCGCTGTTGGACAGGACGACGGCCGCCCGCACGGCGGTGTTCTGCCGCTTGAACTCCTCGACGCCCAGCTGCGCGGAGTCCGTCACCGCGTACGGCTTGCCGCTTGCGATGAAGTCCGACACCACGCTGGAGATGTCCGAAACCATGCCGTCTGCCTGGTTGAAGCAGTCGTACAGCTTGGGCTCGGCGCCCGTGACGACCTTGTGCTCCCACCAGCCGAAGGTGCGCCAGTACGCGTCGTTCCACTCGGCCCGCAGCGCCTTCGCGCGGTCCAGGCGCTCCGGGTCGGCGAGCGAGACGCGCGACTCCTCCGACTCGTCGCCGCCGGACCGGCCGGGCGTGCTGAGCGCGGCCAGCCGTTCCTCGATACGGGTCAACTCGGCGCGCGCGGCGGCCTGTCCGGCCTGCGCGTCCGCCGTCTCCTTCGCCCAGCGGGGCTCGGCGGCGCGTGTCACGTTCGCCGCGCCCATCATCGCGGTGATGCGGTCGTGGACGGCCTTGGCCTTCTTGTCGCGGATCCCGGTGAAGGGGTGCGGCTTGTAGATGACCCGGACCGGCTTCTCGGCCTTGAGCAGCCGCTTGACGATGTTCTCGCCGGCCAGCAGGAGCGAGGTGTTGCCGGGGTTGTCGTCCCAGCCCTCCCAGGTGGGGGCGTACAGGATCGTCGGTACGGGGTGCGCCGGCGCGCCCGACGCGGTCCTGATCGGCGCGAGCTGCGGGCGGCCCACCTCGACGATGTCGTCGTCGCGTACGCCGACGTCGGCCAGCGCGTAGCGGTCGCGGCCGGCCCGGCCGGCCGTCCACACCTCGTCGTACACCTTGCTGAACGGGTTGACGCTGGCGATCTTGTCGCTGTCGCCGTGGCCGATGAAGACGTGCTTCATCGTCGGGACGCGCAGCAGGTGGATGTTCTTGCCGACGTTCGCCGCGTACAGCGCGACGTGGACCGACGACAGGTCGAGGTTCATCAGGTGCGTGCCGCCGGGGACGCAGAGCACCGGCAGCCACGTCGGGGCGAGTTGGGTCATGATGGCCCGCTCGCGCAGGATGACCAGCGGCCGGCCCTCGGTCTGCTCCAGGGTCTCCAGCCACATGTTGACCTGGTACGCCGACTCCTTGGAGCCGGAGAAGTACAGGACCACCGAAGGCTGGTACTCCCGCAGCCAGTTGTCGACGGCGCCGAGGACGGCGGGCGGCGTCGGCACGCGGCGGCTGCGGCGCAGGTAGGGCACGAGCAGCAGGATGTAGATCGCGCCGAGGACGAGCGTGAGGCCGAGGCCCACGTAGCCGTACGCGTCGGTGCCGGTCTGGGCGGCGACGAGCAGACCGGCCATCGCGAACACGTCGAGGTGGAGCATCTTCTCGGCGGAGCGGTTGACCAGGTACTCCGGCGGGGCGTCCGGGATGCGCAGGGCGTGCAGGTCGACGTTGCGGGCGACGACCGGCATACCGCGGCGCAGCCGGATCAGGGTCGCCAGCGCGCCCTGCGGTGCCTGGATGCCGTAGAAGAGCAGGAATCCGGCGACCGCCGCGTAGAACAGGGGCTGTTCGGCCAGGTCCATCCGGGCCAGGAGCAGCACGAGCAGCAACTGGCGTACCAGGAAGCGGATCGACAGACCGGCCCGGACCTTGTTGAGCCGGTTGATCAGATAGCTGCCGCGCTTATGCAGGAATCGGTCGGCGCCGTAGGTCACGGCGCAGGCCGCCGCGAAGAACCAGAGGTTCGGGATCAGCGCTGCGAGCATGACGCAGGGGTATCCCAGCCCCAGCAGGGCTGCCGCGGCCAGCTCGGCTCGGCTGCCCACGCGGGCCAGGCGAATGGCGGTCGAAATCACGAAGAACCTGCTCCAGGAGAGGGTGCCGGTTATTTCACAGTTAGCGGGAATTGTGAAGCTGTGGCTTCACGCACACGGGCCTCTGCAATTCGCCGAATAGGCGACCGCAAAGGCCCGTAAATGCAAACTTGTCGAGAATTATTACACATCTTCCTGACGGTCAAGAACCGAGGCCAGCGCCTGCTCGAATCCGGACCCCGCGGAAGAGGCTTCCCGGGTCGGGTCCTGCTGCCTCACGTCGATCACATGACCGGTCAGTTCGGACAGGAGAACGTCGAGCGAGGTACGGGCCACGGCCTCGGAGGAGAGCAGCGAGCCGGCGGGCTCGACGCCGAACGCCTTGGTGCGCATCGGGGTCGCGGTACGTTCCGGATTGACGCAATTCACCCGGATACCCTCACCGGCCCATTCGTCGGAGAGGGCCTGGGTGAGATTCACCATGGCCGCCTTGGTCGACGAATAGAGGCTGTATTCGGCGCGACCGCGGGTGTAGCTGCTCGATGTGTAGAGGAGCAGCTGGCCCTTGGTCTCGGCGAGATACTTGTACGAGGCGCGGGCGATCTGGACGGGCGCCAGGTAATTGACGTTCAGGGCTTCCTGAATCGTCGTGTTGTCCGTCTCGGCCAGCTTGCCGATACGCAGCACGCCCGCCGTGTTGATCACGTAGTCGATCCGGCCGGTCGCCGAGTACGCCTTCGACAGGGCGTCGTCGACATGCTCCGGGTTCTCGACGTGGGTGCCGGTGGTGGAGCGGCCGAGCGCGTACACCTTCGCGCCGTACTGCTCGGCGAGGGCGGCGATGTCGGCGCCGATGCCGTACGAACCGCCGAAGACCACCAGCGTCTTGCCGGACAGCAGTTCGCGGTAGGCCGCCTCGTCCGCCTGCACGGGGGCGGCGGTGGAGGCGAGTTGGAACAGCTTGTCGGCGATGAAGACGTCGACCGGCTGCGTCACCTTCATGTTGTACTCGTCGCCCGCCACCACATAGATCGGCACGTCGGGCAGATAGCGCAGGACCACCGAACAGTCGTCGGTGGCCTGGAAGTTGGGGTCGCCGGCCGCGATCTCGTACGCCTTGCGGATCGTGGACAGCTTGAACGCCTGGGGCGTCTGGCCGCGCCGCAGCCGCGAGCGGTCGGGGACCTCGGTGATGAACTCGCCGTCACCGCCGTGGGTGCGGGTCACGATGATCGTGTCGGCGGAGGGGATGGCCACGTCGACGGCCTGGTAGCGGTCGAGGGCGTCCACACAGTCCTTGATGACGCGCTGTGACAGAAGCGGACGGACCGCGTCATGGAAGAGGACGTTGCGGTCCTCACCGTCGGCGAGGCCCTCGCCCAGTGCCGAAATGGCGCGCTCGGTGGTCTCGTTGCGGGTCTGGCCGCCCTCGATGACCTTGGTCACCTTGGTGAGGCCGGCCTTGGCGACGATCCGCTCGACGTCGGGCACGAAACCCGGTGCCATCAGCACGATCACGTCGTCGATCGAGTCGGACTGCTCGAAGATCGACAGCGTGTGCTCGATGACAGCCTTCCCCGCGATCTTCAGCAGCTGCTTGGGGATCGACAGGCCCACGCGCTGGCCGGTACCACCGGCGAGCACGACTGCCGTGGTGCGGGGATGGGCTGCATGCGGCACAGACACAGAACGACCTACCTTGAGACGAGTGGGGGCGCTGTGATGGTCGCACTCTCCGTGACCGTCTCGCAAGGCGGGCGCCGGATGCCCCTCACCTACAGGAAACCATCCGTTCACCCTCTGGCCAGCCAGATTGGGTCACCATCCGGCCAAGTGCGGCGTGACGGACTCCACATCGGCACGCCGACCTGGCATGCACCTCCACGGGACCTCTACTTCGCGTCCGCTATTTCGCGACCGCGATATAAGCATTACGTAAGGGAAATCCCCAGCTCGTTCGGGTGTTTGCTCGGTTTCCGCGTTATTTCAGCGGAGCGTCGGCCACGTTGACGATGAGGTCGTTGGTCCCCATGTACATGATCCGTACCCGCACCCATTGGGCCGGCCGGCTCCTGAGTTTACGCACCACTCTGCGCAACGGTCCCCAGGGCCTGCTCTTGCGCACTTCCGTGACCGGGTATTCGTAGATCGGCCGCTTCTCCACGACGTCGTCGAGCACCCGTGCGACCTTCACCGGCGCGGCGTCCGGGGCGTACTTGAGCAGCAGGTCCCACGACTCCGACCTGGCGACCTGGCGTCCGGCCGGCCCCGACGCGGGGAAGGTGAAGCGGAAGCCGCGCTCCCCCGTCCTGCTCCCCGCGTACGTCAACTCCTCGGCGGGCTTGCCCCGTCGGCGGACCACCAGCGACGGCTCCCGCGTCATCGTGCCGACGCCGAACAGCTCGCCCGCGACGGTGATGCGCTTGCCGTCGACGCGGATGTCACCGGCCTCCGCGTGGATCGGCCGGACCCATGAGCGCAGCGAGAGGAACTTGTGGGGCCGGGTCGCGTACGGCACCAGATTGTGGACCGGCTCGCCGTGCCGCGCGCGTTCGCAAGCGCTCATCGCGCCGCGCTGGTCGATGGAGCGGGCGGTGATCCGTACCCGCCGTCCGGATTCCGGGAGTTCGGCGTAGCACTCCCAGACGCCCTCGGTGAACGCCTCGTCCGCCGGAATCGTGACCGTGCCGTTGCCGGAGAGCGGGAAGACGTGCTCCTCCGTACGGACGTCGGAGCGTACGCAGACCAGTTTCAGCCCCTCGTGGACGACCGCGGCGGCCTGCGGGGCGACGAGGGAGAAGGCCAGCGCGCCGCCGGACTCCACCACGCAGTCGCCGACCGGCGCGAAGTCGCCCACGGCGGCGCGCTGGGCGGCGACCGTCCGCAGCTCGCCGAAGAGTTCCTCGTACTTCTTCGCGACCTGGCCGGGGTCGAACCGGGAGGCGTTGCGTACGGCCGCCGCGCTCATCCGGCGGCGCAGCGGCTCGTCGTCGATGAGCGTCAGCAGCGCGTCGGCGACGGCGCCGGGGTCCGCGACGGGCACCAACAGGCCGTCCACACCGGGCTGGAGGATCTCCCGGGGGCCGTAGTCGCAGTCGCTGCTGACGACGGGCAGGCCGCAGCGCATGGCCTCCACGAGGGTCATACCGAAGGACTCGTGGCGTGAGGTGGACGCGGCGATGGCGCCCTTCGCCCACTCCGGCTCGATCGGCGAGACCGAGCCCATGAGACGCACGCTGTTGTAGAGGCCCAGCCGGTCGATCTGCTGCCGGAGGTTCTCCTTCTCCGGGCCGCCGCCGTAGATCCGCAGGTCCCACTCCGGGCGCGCGGCGACGACCTTGGCGAAGGCGTCGACGAGCACGCTGTACTGCTTCTCGGCGGACAGCCGTCCGGCGGCGACGATCGTCGTGCCCGAGCCGGTGGACGGCTCGACCGACGGCTCGGGAACGCTGTTGGAGATGGCGAGCACCCTGGTCGCGGGCAGCGGCATGTGCGCGCGGTAGACGGCGGCGTCGCCCTCGGAGACGGTGACGTAGGCGTCGAGCGCGTCGATGTGCTGGTACATCTCGTTGCGCAGCGCGGGCTTGTGGTGGTTGTACGTCATGTGCTCCTGGCCGATGAGCACGGCGCTCGCCGGGGCGAACTGGGCGACGTACGCGGCGAGTCCGGGCCGGGTCCCGATGACGACGTCGGCGTCCGAGTCGGCGTAGTGGTCCCTGACCCGTTCGTCGGTCAGCTTGCTGTACTCGCGGTAGCGGGCCTCGTGGCGCGGGAAGTACTCGGCGGGCCGGAGATGGAGCGGGTGCTCCTTCTCGTACGCCGGGGACTCCTTCCAGGTGTGCATGAGCGGTACGAGCGTGATGCGCGGGTCGATGTCGAAGGCCGCGTGGGGCCGGTGTTTGAACACCGAGACGATCTCCACCTCATGTTGCTCGGCGAACTCCTCCGCGAGGTTCAACGTGGTGCGGATGGTGCCGCCGATGCCGTAGATGGTGTGGATGAGGAAGGAGATCTTCATCAACGCTCCGTTCGGTGTGGGGAGTCCTGGGCGGTCAGTCCCAAGTTCCCCTTGAGTTCCGGACGGGTTCACGCGGCCGTGACTGGCCGCCCCCGAATGCAAGACAGGCGAGGGCGACCGACGGTTGTGCGAGCACTTGAAGAGAAACCGCATGACCCATTATTCCGCCCATATCGATCAATGCCCGTAGTTGTCTTTCGGCCAGGCGGCGCGTCGCGCGGTGCGCGCACGCCGCGCGCACCGCGCACGCACGACGAAGGCCGGCGCCCTCTCAGGAGGGAGCGGACCGCGGCCTTGACCGTCAACGGCACTACGTCATGTATTCGAGTCGTCACCGCTCGAAATCGACGGGTACGGAACCGAACCGGAACCGAACGGGAGTCGGACCCGGGCCGGCCGCGGCCCGGCGGAGCCCCGAAGGCCCCGCGGCGCAGCCGCTAGAACGGCTTGAACTCGTCGTACTCCTTGTCCGCGTCGTCCCGCTCCTCGTCGCGGTCCTTGCGCCGGATGGCGGCCGGGCGCGGCACCTCAAGCCGGTGGTCCTCGCCGCGCCGGCCGAGCATCTCCGCGCCGGCCATCACCGTCGGCTCCCAGTCGAAGACGACCGCGTCGTCCTCGGGGCCGATCGCGACGCCGTCGCCGGCGCGGGCACCGGCCTTGGTGAGTTCACCCTCGACACCGAGCCGGCTGAGCCGGTCCGCGAGATAGCCGACCGCCTCGTCGTTGCTGAAGTCGGTCTGCCTGACCCAGCGTTCGGGCTTCTCGCCGCGTACGCGGTACAGGCCGTCCTCCTCCAGCTCGACGGTGAAGCCCGAGTCGTCGACCGCCTTGGGGCGGATGACGATCCTGGTGGCCTCCTCCACAGGCTTGGCCGCGCGCTGGGCGGCGATGATCTCGGCGAGCGCGAAGGAGAGCTCCTTGAGGCCGGTACGGGCCACGGCGGACACCTCGTACACACGCAGGCCGCGCGCTTCCAGCTCGGGACGGATCATCTCGGCGAGGTCCAGGCCGTCCGGGATGTCGATCTTGTTGAGGACCGCGATACGCGGGCGGTCGTCGAGGCCGCCGTACTGCTTCAGCTCCTCCTCGATCATGTCGAGGTCGGAGATGGGGTCGCGGTCGGACTCCAGCGTGGCGGTGTCCAGGATGTGCACGAGGACCGAGCAGCGCTCGACATGGCGCAGGAACTCCAGGCCGAGACCTCGGCCCTGGCTGGCGCCCGGGATCAGGCCCGGGACGTCCGCGATGGTGTAGACGGTCGAACCGGCGGTGACGACACCCAGGTTGGGGACGAGCGTCGTGAACGGGTAGTCGGCGATCTTGGGCTTGGCCGCGGAGAGCACGGAGATCAGCGACGACTTGCCGGCGCTCGGGTAGCCGACGAGCGCGACGTCGGCGACGGTCTTCAGCTCCAGGACGACGTCGCCGGAGCGGCCGGGCTCGCCGAGGAGCGCGAAACCGGGGGCCTTGCGGCGGGCGGAGGCGAGAGCGGCGTTGCCGAGCCCGCCCCGGCCGCCGTCGGAGGCGATGTAGGTGGTGCCCTGGCCGACGAGGTCGGCGAGGACGTTGCCCTTCTTGTCGAGGACGACCGTGCCGTCGGGGACCGGCAGGACCAGGTCCTGGCCGTCCTTGCCGGAACGGTTGCCGCCCTCGCCGGGCTTGCCGTTGGTGGCCTTGCGGTGCGGTGAGTGGTGGTACTCCAGCAGCGTGGTCACCGACTGGTCGACGACCAGGATGACGTCTCCGCCACGGCCGCCGTTGCCGCCGTCCGGTCCGCCCAGCGGCTTGAACTTCTCACGGTGAACGGAGGCGCAGCCGTGGCCTCCGTTACCCGCGGCGACATGCAGCTCGACGCGGTCCACGAAGGTGGTCATGGTGGTGCCTCCAGTACATACGGAAAATTCATGCGTTCAGACAGTTGAACAAGCGAAGGGCGGACCCGCTTCCCCAACGGGAAGTGAGGTCCGCCCTCGCGAGAAACCGATCGAGATCGCTCTACGGGTACCGAACTACTCGGCGACCGGAACGATGTTCACGACCTTGCGGCCACGGCTCTTGCCGAACTCGACCGCCCCGGGGGCGAGCGCGAACAGCGTGTCGTCGCCACCACGGCCCACACCCGAGCCGGGGTGGAAGTGGGTGCCACGCTGGCGGACGAGGATCTCACCGGCGGACACGACCTGACCGCCGAAGCGCTTCACGCCGAGCCGCTGAGCGTTCGAGTCGCGCCCGTTACGGGTGGACGATGCGCCCTTCTTGTGTGCCATGTCTCCTCAGTCCCTTACTTCTTCGCGGCCGCGGGAATAGCGGTGACCTTGATCGCCGTGTACTGCTGGCGGTGACCCTGACGACGGCGGTAGCCGGTCTTGTTCTTGTAGCGAAGGATGTCGATCTTCGCGCCCTTGTGGTGGTCCACGACCTCGGCGGTGACCTTGATGCCGCCCAGGACCCACGGGTCGCTGGTCACGGCGTCGCCGTCGACCACGAGCAGGGTCGAGAGCTCGACCGTGTCGCCAACCTTGGCAGTGGGAATCTTGTCAACCTCAACGATGTCGTCAACAGCAACCTTGTGCTGACGACCACCGCTGCGCACGATGGCGTACACGCGGAACTCACTCTCGCTCGGAACGGGACTCCTGAAGCCAGCCGCTCACGAGGCCCGGGGGCCCCGCTGCATCCGGATCGGACGAGCGGCCTCCGCCGACGGCGTCGAGGACAGCCACCGGAAGGTGAGGTGCTCAGGAGGCGGCGCGCACAAAAACACGCCGAGGGTCAAGACTACGGGGCGGCCGGGTGGGGGGTCAAACCAGGTGGGGGCGCCCCGCTCCGGGAGGCGCCCCCTTTCGACCGGTGGCCGGTTCCGCGGTCGGCTCAACGGCTGTTTCCGCGGTCGGTCGGGCGGTCGGTTCCGCGGCCGGTCAGGCGATCAGGCGGCCAAGCGGTCAAGCGGTCAAGCGGTCAGTTCAGCGTGGCGAACACGTTCCAGCCCGTGCCGATCCTGACCGGCTTGGCGAAGCCGCCGGAGCCGTTGCCGGGGTACTTCCACAGCAGGCCCTCCGCGTCACGGGCCACCAGATCGCCCTTGCCGTCCTTCGTCAGGTCACCGGCGCCGACGACGGCCGTGAACGGGCCCCAGCCGGGGCCGACCTTGACCGCCGGACCCAGGGTGGACTTGCCGGTGCCGAGGTGCCGCCACAGGACGCCCGCCGCGTCCCGCGCCAGCAGGTCGGCGTGGCCGTCGCCGTTCAGGTCCCCCGCGCCGATGGGGGTCCTGGCCTTCCAGTCGGCGGCGAGAAGGCCGACCTTGGTCAGGGCCGCCTTGCCGTTGTGGCGGTAGAGATAGAGATCGCCGGTGGATGTCTGACGGGCAATCAGATCCGGGCGCTTGTCGCCGGTGAAGTCACCGGAGACGGCGAAGGCGTCGAAGCCGGTCCAGCCCGTGCCCACGGGCGTGGAGGGGCTGTTCGGGGTGACCGGCCTGCCGTACGCGGGGTGGTAGGCGCGCAGACCACCGGCGGCGCCACGCACGAGGACGTCGTTGACGTTGTCCCCGTCCACGTCGCCGAAGGGGATCAGCGTCGAGGTGGTCGGCCAGGTGCCGCCCTGGACCTTCGCCGAGTACACGCCCGACGCCTTGCCCTGGTAGATGGTGAGCGCGCCCGCGGACGTCTGCGCGAAGAGGTCCACGAAGCCGTCGGCGCCGACGTAGTCGCGACGCTGGGACGGCGTCGCCGGCGGCTCGGGGTCCGGGTCCGGGTTGGGTACGGTCAGGCCCGTGCCGGCCGTCCACAGCTGGCCGGTGAAGCTTCCGACCGACTCGTGCCACACGGCGGTGGCCCGGCCCTCGGGACCGCCGGCGACCTGCCCGATGGCCACGCCCGACGGCTTCCTGCTGAGCTGTGTCGGCGCGCTCCACACGCCGTCGACGCGGGCGGCGTGCAGGAAGACCCGCCCGTCCTCGTCGCCCGTCGCCGCGCTCTGCACCCAGCCCGCCTGGACCGTGCCGTCGGGGCCGATCTCCGCGTCGAGCTGCTCGGGGACGTACTCCGTCGACAGGGTCCGTACGGCGGACCAGTCGCCGGTCGTCGACCGGGTGACGGTACGGACGCCGTAGGTGTCGCGCCAGTCGACCCACACCAGGGTCACCTCCCCGTTCGGGGCGACCAGCGGCCGGGGGTCGACGACGTTCTCGACCGGGCCGTGGGTCTCGATCGGGCCCCACTCGGTGCTTCCCGCCGGACGGACGACCGTCTCGAGCCGCGTGGCCCCCTCCGACTCGCCGGAGGCGGTCCACACGAGCACGGCGTCGCCGTCCGGCCCCACACCGGCCCGGACGCCGCTCGCCGAGGACGTGGGGGCGGACAGCGTCCGGGGAGCGGTCCATCCGGTGGCACCGGCGGGCTTGTCGACGGCCTTGACCGCGTTGCGCTCGGGGCCGTACTCGCTCCACACCGCGGTCAGTGATCCGTCCGGGGCGACGATGACCTGCGGGACACCTTCGAGGATCTCGGCGGGGGTGTCGTCGAGGCGGACGGGCGACGACCAGGCGCCGTTCGCTCCGTCGCGCTCGGAGGCGAAGACCTGGGTGGACCGCCCGCCGGACTGGTTCCAGACGGCGACGGCCTTTCCGGACGCGCCGATCGCCGTGGTCACGTCGAAGAACCGGGTGCCCTGAGCGATGTCGACCGGGTCGGACCAGGTGGTGGCACCGGCGGTGAGTGTCGAGGTGCGGATGGTGTTCTCGCTGCCGGCGCGCACCCACGTCAGGGTGACGGAACCGTCCGGCGCGGGCAGCAGCCGCACGGTCTCCCGGCCCGTGTTCAGGGTGTCGATCACCGTCGGCGCGCCCCAGGTCTCACTGGCCGCGGGGCGCACGGCCACCCGGAGTTCGAGCCGGGAGCTCCCGGGGACCTCCCGGTACATCGCGGCGACCACGGTTCCGTCGGTCGCGGTCCGCACGTCGATGGCTTCCACGCTGTCCGCGGTACCGGTCAGTGCGGTCGGGACGCTCCACGGGCCGTCCGCGTCGGCGCGCGTGCCGGTGGCGGTGGACTCCGGCGCGGCGGCGGTCGCGGTCGTCGCGACCGCACCCGAGGCGACGATGCCCAGCGCGAGAACCGGTACGAGTGAAGCGCCGAGGATTCTTCGTACGGTCGCACGGCGTGGTTGAACGTTACTTCTCAAGGTTTCCTCCGAGTGCCTGTCTGCGGGCATGGAGGGAACACGGCACGACCGCCGCTGTTGTCACGCGAAGCAAGCCCCCCGGCCCGATCCCCCCAAGTGGACAGAGAGTAACAGCGCCTCCACGCGATGTGCAGCGGCTTTTCCGGAGGTCAGACGGGTGGCCGGGGGCGCGCGGGGCCGTGGCGGGGGAGCCTTCCGCGGCCTGACGCGAAGACACACCCTAGGGTGTCGTGATGGTCTCACCACTCTCGCCGGCCCGGGCCGGAAGCCCGGCGTCCGACTCCGCTCCCGTCGGTGCCCGTGCGGGTGCCGTGGAGCGGGATCCGTTCTTCGACAACGCGAAGTATCTGGCCATCGTTCTGGTCGCCGTCGGGCACTCGTGGGAGCCGCTGCCGGACAGTGGGCGGGTGGTCGAGGCCCTCTACACCTTCGTTTACGCGTTCCACATGCCCGTCTTCATCGTGATCGCGGGCTATTTCTCGCGCGGTTTCGACCTGAGCCCGAAGCGGATGTGGCGGCTGGTCACCGGGGTCCTGGTGCCGTACGTGATCTTCGAGGTGGCGTACACGCTCTTCCACCGCCTGGTGGAGGACCCCGGATTCCCGCTGACTCCGGCGGACCCGTACTGGATCCTCTGGTTCCTGCCCGCCCTGTTCCTGTGGCGGCTCACGACGCCGGTCTGGCAGTTGGTGCGGTGGCCCGTACCCCTGTCCCTCGCCGTCGCCGCGCTCGCGTCGATGTCGACCGGGATCGGGGACGATCTGCAGCTGATGCGCGTCCTTCAGTTCCTGCCGTTCTTCGTGCTGGGCCTGCGGCTGCGCCCCGAGCACTTCGCGTATCTGCGCCGTACCCGGGTACGGGTCGCGGCGCTGCCCGTCCTTCTGGTCGCCCTGCTGGTGGCGTACTGGTCGGTCCCGCGTGTGAGCACCTCGTGGCTCTTCAGGAGCTACAGCGCCCGCGAGCTGAACGAGCCGGTGTGGACCGGCGCGGCGATGACCCTGCTCATGTTCGCCGCCGCGCTGGTGCTGGGCGCGTGCTTCCTGGCGTGGGTGCCACGCCGTCGTCTGTGGATGACCGCGCTGGGCGCCGGGACGCTCTACGGCTATCTGCTGCACGGCTTCTTCATCCGCGGGGCGCGGTATCTCGGTGGCTACGACGACGCTTTCCTCGAAACCCCGTCGGGCCGGATCGCGGTGACCCTGGCCGCCGCGCTGCTGGTGACGGCCCTGTGCACCCCGCCGGTACGCCGGGTGTTCCGGTTCGTCGTGGAGCCGAGGATGGCGTGGGCGCTACGGCGGGACGGGGCCGGGACGCGGGCATGACCCGGCCCGGACCGGACGTATGCTCAACCGTCGGAAACGTACTCGGAGAGGCAGCAGCGTGAACTACAGGGTCCAGCCCACCGCCCAGGTCGACGAGACCGCGGTGGTCGGTGACGGCAGCAGCGTCTGGGAGCTCGCGCAGATCCGGGAGAACGCGCGTCTCGGCGAGAACTGCGTCGTCGGGCGTGGTGCCTATGTCGGGACCGGGGTCCGGATCGGTGACAACGTCAAGATCCAGAACTACGCGCTGGTGTACGAGCCCGCCGAGCTGGCCGACGGTGTCTTCATCGGCCCCGCGGTCGTCCTCACCAATGATCTGAACCCCCGCTCCGTGGACCCGGACGGCAAGCTGAAGCGCGGCTCCGACTGGGAGGCGGTCGGCGTGCGGATCGCGGAGGGTGCCTCGCTGGGGGCCCGGTCGGTCTGCGTCGCGCCCGTACGGATCGGCCGCTGGGCGATGATCGCCGCCGGCGCCGTCGTCACGCAGGACGTACCGGACTTCGGGCTGGTCGTGGGCGTCCCGGCCCGTCGGATCGGCTGGGTCGGGCGGGCGGGCGTGAAGCTCGTGGCGCGGGACGGGGAGCCCGGCGTGTGGGAGTGCCCCAGGACCGGCGCGCTGCACGACGAGAAGGACGGCGTCCTGACGGAGCGCGCGTAGGTATCAGCGCCCGTACGGCGCGAGGCCCGAACCGGTGTGGTTCGGGCCTCTTCCGGTTCCGTGCGGAGCGTCAGCCGCCGATGACGACGCGGCGTACACCGCGCCACGCCTCCGGGTCGGTGGTACGGCGGCCGTCGACCAGGACCGTGACGTCCGGCAGGTCGGCCGGCTTCAGGTCGCGGTACTCGGCGTGGTCCGCCTGGAGCACCGCGGCCGTGACCTTCTCGCCCTCGTGCGGGGGCAGGCCGTGCGCGGTCAGTTCCTCGGACGTGTACATCGGGTCGGAGACGTACGGTACGGCGCCGCGCGCCCGCAGCGCCTCGACCGTCGGGAAGACGCCGGAGAACGCCGTCTCCTTGACGCCGCCGCGGTAGGCCGCGCCCAGCACGAGGACGCCCACGCCGGTCAGGTCGCCGTACGCCGCGGCCAGCAGGTCCACCGCGTACTCGGGCATCGCGGCGTTCGCCTCGCGCGCCGAGCGCACGACGGTCGCCGACGGGTCGTTCCACAGGTACATCCGCGGGTAGATCGGGATGCAGTGGCCGCCGACGGCGATGCCGGGCTGGTGGATGTGGCTGTACGGCTGGCTGTTGCAGGCTTCGATGACCTTCTTGACGTCGATGTCGTTCTGGTCGGCGAAGCGCGCGAACTGGTTGGCCAGGCCGATGTTGACGTCGCGGTACGTGGTCTCGGCGAGCTTCGCCAGCTCGGATGCCTCGGCGGTGCCGAGGTCCCACACGCCGTTCTCGCGCGGCAGGTCCTCGCGTACGTCGAAGTCGAGCACGGCCTCGTAGAAGTCGACACCGTGCTTGGCCGACGCCTCGTCGATGCCGCCGACGAGCTTGGGGTAGCGGCGCAGATCCGCGAACACCCGGCCGGTCAGGACGCGTTCGGGCGAGAAGACGAGGTGGAAGTCCTCGCCGGGGGTGAGCCCCGAGCCTTCCTGGAGCATCGGCGCCCAGCGGGTGCGGGTGGTGCCGACGGGCAGGGTGGTCTCGTAGCTGACGAGGGTGCCGGGCTTGAGGCCCTTGGCGATCGCCTTCGTCGCGGAGTCCATCCAGCCGAAGTCGGGCACGCCCTCGGCGTCCACGAAGAGCGGGACGACGACCACGACGGCGTCGGACTGCGCGACGGCGGCGGTGGTGTCGGTCGTGGCCGTCAGCAGCCCGGCGTCGACGGTCTGCTTGAGCTTGACGTCGAGGTCGTGCTCACCGGGGAAGGGCTCCGTACCGGCGTTGACCAGCTCGACGACCTTCTCGTTGACGTCGGCGCCGAAGACGCGGTGGCCCTTGACGGCGAACTGCACGGCGAGCGGCAGGCCGATCTTGCCGAGCGCGACTACACAGATATTCATCGGATTACTTTCCTCTTGAACCGGGGCAGCAGGCTTCGTACCCGCGCGCGGAAGGACGGTGTCGGCTCCCACAGCGGAGCCGTGGTGATCACCAGTCGCCCCTTGGGATTCACATTGGCCGACGCCCGGTACGGGACGGCGTCGCCCCAGCGCCGGGCGAGCGGCATCGGCAGGCCGCGGGTACGGACCGGGATCTCGTACGTCGAGCCGGCGACGTCCACGTAGACGCGGACGCCCCCCTTGGCCTTGACGGCCGGGAGCGGGATCCGGGCGGTCAGGACCGTGCCCCCGTCGGACTCCGCCACGCGCGTGAACTCCCCCACGGGATCGGGAAGTCGCTCCCCGGCCGGCAGCTTCCTGGCCGCCGCCTTGTCCGCGCTCTTGGGCATGGCGGTCCGGGCCAGCCGGACCACGGCGGAGTCGGTCTGTCCGCTCAGGCCGATCCGTACGACGACCGCCAGGGAGAGCGAGTCGCCGTTCTGGTCCCAGTTCGCCGAGATCAGCCGGGTGCCGTTGGCGAGTCGGCCGGGAACGGCCTCGCCCACCAACTCGTAGCCCCGGTCGGGCAGTTGGAGGGCCGGGTCGCGCAGGCCGGGATAGGCGGCGAACGCCCGCCCCGCTTCGAGCAGGAACGGCGGCGCGCCGTGCTCGGCCTCGTCGCCGATGGCCTTGATGAGTTCGGCCACGGCGCCACGCTGGGCCAGCAGTATCCGGACCCGGCGTTTGACGTCGAGCGAGTCCCGCAACTCGTCCGTCAGATAGTCGTCGGCGAGTTCGGCGATCCCCGCGCACAACTCGCGCTGGGTCACGGGGTCGAGCGGCAGGAAGTCGTCCTGGATGAGCTTGGCCAGCTCCCAGGTGAAGTGGCGCTTGAGGACGGCGTCACGCTTGGGTCCCGCCTCGATCAGTCCGGCCGTGTGCCGCATGATGCGGGTGGTGCAGTGCAGCCTGGCCAGGTGGTCGGCCCGGTAGGTGATGTTGCTCGCGTCGCCGCGCTTGACCGC
Source organism: Streptomyces sp. NPDC057307 (assembly GCF_042667665.1). NCBI lineage: Bacteria > Bacillati > Actinomycetota > Actinomycetes > Kitasatosporales > Streptomycetaceae > Streptomyces > Streptomyces sp. NPDC057307. The sequence continues at coordinate 57,437 of NZ_JBHUZM010000031.1, forward strand.
GTAGTAGTACGTGTAGTCGCCGAGGACGGAGATCCGCTCGGCCCGCACGCACGCCTCGATGGTGAACGGCTGGTCGCTGCCGACCGGCAGGTCCTCGGGGAAGCGGAGTTTGTGCTGCTCCACCAGCTCACGCCGGAAGAGCTTGGTGTTGGCCAGGGCGAACGGCAGGTCGGAGCCGTACAGACTCACGTCCGGATCGTTCTTCTTGTACATCGCCTGCCGGACGTACCGGCCGTTGGTGCCGACCATCTTGCCGATCACCACGTCCGAGCCGTGCTCGTCGGCGCAGGCGACCATGCGTTCCAGCGCTTCTTCACCGAGGTAGTCGTCGGAACCGATGAAGTAGACGAAACGGCCGGTGGCGACCTCCAGCGCGCGGTTGCTCGGCGCCGCCGGACCGCCGCTGTTCTGCTGGTGGATGACCCTGACCGTGTCGGGGTACTCCTTCGCGAACCGGTCGAGTTCGGCGCCGCTGTCGTCGGTCGAGCCGTCGTCGACGGCCACGACCTCCAGCCGGTCCAGTCCGATGCTCTGGCCGACGAGCGAGTTCAGGCACTCGGTCAGGTACGGCATCGTGTTGTACACCGCCACCACCACCGTCACATCGGGCGTGGCTCTCATGCCGCCACCCGGGTCGACGGGATTCCGGTCTCGGTGCGCGGCCGGCCCAGCAGCCGGGAGTAGACGCCGTCGAGGATCTCGGCCTGCGCCTCCCAGGTCCACTCGGCGAGGAGGCCCTTGTCCTCGTACACGTCCCGGTACTTCTTGGGGTCGGCGAGGACCGCCCCGACCGCGCGCACGTAGTCCGAGACGTCCTCCGCGGTGAAGACCTCGCCCTGACCGGTCTTCGCGACCATCTCCCCCATCGTCTTCACATCGCTGACCACGAACGGCAGCCGGGCGTGCGAGTACTCGAAGAACTTGGTGATCAGGGCGATCTCGTGGTTGGGCCAGTGGTGGATCGGGATGACACCCACGTCGGCCGTCGAGAGGAACGGCACGACCTGGTAGTGCGGTACGTAGGGGAGTATGTGGACCCGCTCGGCCACACCCAGCTCCGCCGCCCGTACCAGCAGCGACGTCATGTACTCCGAGTTCGGTCGCAGCACCACGAACGCGACATGGACGTCCGGCAGTAGCGGAAGCGACTCGACCATGATGTCCAGGCCGCGCTGCGGGGCCGCCGCGCCGCTGTACACCGTGAGCGGGACGTCGGGGCCGATCCCGCACAGCTCACGCAGATCGGGCACCGGCTCGGCGGCCTGGTCCGGTGAGATCTCCGCGTCCGGGGCGTTGAGCACGATCTCCGGCCTGGTGGCGAGTCCATGACGCTCGACGAGCATCTCGCCGAGCGTCCCCGAGACGGTGGTGACGGCGTCGGCGTGCTTCGCGTACTCGCTCTCGTGCGCGCACTGGGCGATGTGCCAGCGGGGGTGCGGGTTCCACGGCTTGATGCCCGGCAGGAACTCGTGCGCGTCCCAGACCAGCTTGACCTCGCGCCCCTTGCCCTTGGCACGCAGCTTCGCCCGCGCGCCGACCCCTATCATCCGGAAGTCGTTCGCATGGATCAGGTCGGGTTCGAGGGCGTCGATGACCTTGCCGTACGCCAGCTCCAGGTCCCACAGGAACGGGTCGAGCCGTCGCCACGCGCGGACACCCATCGTCCGCTGCCAGAACGCGGTGGAGAAGCGGTCCAGCGAGGACGTCATGTCCTTCCGGCGGCGTTCGAGGGAACGCGCCTGACGCGCCCGGAGACCCACCCACTTGCTCAGCACCTTGGAGGCGAGGCGCGCCGGCACGAGGCCCAGCTTCCGGACGGTCGAGCCCGCCAGCTTCGCCTCGATGAGACGGAGGTTCAGCTCGGCGCGCCACGCCTTCATCCGCTGCTTGCGGTAGGCCGCGAGCGGACCCGGACGGTAGGCGAGGGGGGCGCGCAGGATCGCGCGCCGGTACTCGTACCGCCGCCTGTTCATGGGGCCCGGTACGTGCAGCAGCCTGACCTCGGCGTCGCCGAGGTGCCATGTCTGCTCGTGCTTGTTGGGGGACTTGCCCAGCAGAATCACGTCCCAGCCGGCCGCCGCCGCCGAACGTGCTTCCTTCTGTACGCGCGAATCACCGTTCACGCCGTTGTCGACGAGCATCACGATCCGCCCGCGCGGACTCGCGTTCCGTCGTCCCACCACGTTGTCAGCCGACATGACTCGCGCTGTCCCCCGTCTCGAGAATCACCGTGCGGCCGTTCGCGGCCGACTCCAGCAGGGACGCCGCCACCTCGACCGTGCGCAGGCCCTGCCGCAGCGTGCAGATGTCGTGCGACTCGCCGAGTACGGCGTCCCGGAACAGCTCGTGCTCCACCAGCAGCGGCTCGCGCTTGGGGATGGCGTAGCGGATCATGTCGCCCTCGGCCACGCCGCGGAACGCGCGCAGCGCCTCCCACTCGGTGGTCACCGCCGCGTTGGAGTAGAAGGTCAGGTCGGCGGTGAGCGTGTCGGCGATGAAGCAGCCGCGCTCGCCGGTGACCGAGGTGAAGCGCTCCTTGAGCGGGCTCAGCCAGTTGACCAGGTGGTTGACCATCGTGCCGTCGGACAGCCGGCCCACGGCGGAGACCATGTCCTCGTGCGGGCGGCCGCTCTTGGACACCGTGTGGGCGGAGATCGAGGTGTACGTCTGGCCGGTCACCCAGCCGGTCAGGTCGATGTCGTGGGTGGCGAGGTCCTTGACGACGCCGACATCGGCGATGCGGTGCGGGAACGGACCCTGACGGCGCGTCACCACCTGGTACACGTCGCCGAGTTCACCGGCCTCCAGCCGGGTGCGGAGGCTGCGCAGCGCCGGGTTGCAGCGCTCGATGTGGCCGACGCCGGCGACCAGGTCGCGCGACTCGAACGCCTCGACCAGACGGCGCGCGCCCTCGACGGTGTCGGCGAGGGGCTTCTCGATGAGCGCGCTCACCCCGGCCTCGGCGAGCTGGAGGCCGACCTGCTCGTGCAGGGCGGTCGGGCAGGCGATGACGGCGTAGTCGACGCCGATCGCGAGCAGTTCCTCGACGGTGTCGAGGACGGGCGCGCCCTGCGCCAGTCCGTTCTTGTCGCCGAGCGGGTCGACGACCCCGACGAGCGAGACGCCGTCGAGGCCGGCCAGTACGCGTGCGTGGTGGCGCCCCATCGAGCCCAGGCCGATCAGGCCGGCGCGCAGTCCCCCGGTGGTCACAGGTTCTCTCCCAGCTCGTTCACGGCGGAAACGATTCGCTCCAGGTCGGACGCGGACAGCGAGGGGTGCACCGGAAGCGAGACGACTTCGGCGGCCGCCCGCTCGGTCTCCGGCAGATCCCAGTTGCGTCCGGCCTTCTGGTCCGGCTCCCAGAACGGCCGCAGCCGGTGGATGGGGGTCGGGTAGTACACGGCGTTGCCGACGCCGGCCTCGGTGAGCTTCGCCATCGCGGCGTCGCGGTCACCGGTGATCCGGACGGTGTACTGGTGGTAGACGTGGTGCGCGCCGTCGGCGACCGGGGGCGTCACCACACCGGGGGCGGTGATGTTCTCGGTCAGGTACGCGGCGTTGGCCCGGCGCTGCTCGGTCCAGCCGGGGAGCTTGCCGAGCTGTACGCGGCCGATGGCGGCGGCCACGTCGGTGAGGCGCATGTTGGCGCCGACGATCTCGTTCGCGTACCGCTGCTCCATGCCCTGGTTGCGCAGCAGGCGCAGGGTGCGGGCGACCTCGGCGTCGCCGGTGGAGATCATGCCGCCTTCGAGGGAGTGCATGTTCTTCGTCGGGTAGAAGCTGAAGGTGCCGCCGGAGCCGAAGGCGCCGACCGGCGTGCCGTTCAGCGACGCGGCGTGCGCCTGGCAGGCGTCCTCCACGACGGCGAGCTTGTGCTTGTCGGCGATGGGCATCAGCTTGTCCATCGAGGCCGGGTTGCCGTACAGGTGGACCGGCATGATCGCGGCGGTGCGCGGGGTGATCGCGGCCTCGACGGCGGCCGGGTCGAGTCCGAAGTTGCCGGGCTCGATGTCGGCGAAGACGACGTCGGCGCCGACGAGCCGTACCGCGTTGGCGGAGGCGGCGAACGAGAACGACGGCACGATGACCTCGTCACCCGGGCCGATGCCGAGGGCGAGGAGCAGCAGGTGGAGCGCCGACGTGCCGGAGTTCACGGCCACGCAGTGGCGGCCGGCGACAAGCTCGGCGAAGCCCTCTTCGAACGCGGCCACCTCGGGGCCCTGGACGACCCGGCCGGTACGCAGTACACGGACCGCGGCCTCGATCTCTTCTTCCCCGATGACCGGGCGGGCAGCGGGAATCGGCTGCACTTCACTGCTCGACATGGACGTCGTCCTCCTTGAAACACCGCGAAAGCTCTCTGTGGCAGAGGCCAGGGGCGCAGCGGGCGTCTCACGAGGCCGCGTGTACCCCTACGGCGCGATGGCCGACGCCCTGCCGAGGAATGTGGGACCGCTGTCCCTGTACGGGCCGGTCCCCGACCGCAGGTTCCGGGCGGGGACTGTCGACGGCGGGGACCGCCAGTCACATTATCAGGAATTTCCGGCCGAATTTCGTTCGTGTTAACCGCCAATCGCATCAATTCCGAAACAAAAAGGCCCGTGCCCGCCACTGGATTCCCAGAGGCGGGCACGGGCCGTTCAACCGGCGATCACCAAACGTTCAGCTTGACAACTCACCCATCAGTGGCCACCGACACCGCGGGAGCCGACTGCTGCTCGGCCGCCGACGTCTTCTTGGCCGCGGACTTCGTGGTCGTCTTCTTCGCCGTGGTCTTCTTGGCGGCGGTCTTCTTGGCTGCCGTCTTCTTCGTGGCCGCCTTCTTCGCCGTGGCCTTCTTCGCGGTCTTTCGAGCCGCCTTCTTGGCCGGAGCTGAAGATTCCGCATTGCTGTCGTCGCCGGACCCGCCGGACTCTTCGGCGTGTCCCGGGGATTCGGCCGATTGGCCGGACTCCGCCGCCGAATCCACGACCAGGACGGCCGCCTCCTCGGCGCCCGCCGGCGAACCGGCCGGGGCCGACGCCTTACGGGTCGCCCTGCGGCGCGCCCGCGGCGGTGCCGCCTCGGGCGTGTCGGTCACGGGTGTGTCGCCGACCGGCGCGTCGGTGCCGGGCGTGTCGGTGCCTGCCTCGGGCCGTACGGCCTCCGGCTCCGCCGCGACGGGCGCCGCCGACTGCTCGACGACGACCTCGGCCACCTGCTCGGCAGCCCGGTCGGACCCGCCCGTCTTCGGCGAACCGGCCGGAGCCGACGCCTTACGGGTGGCCCGGCGGCGGGTACGGCCCTGCGGAGCGGCCTCCTCCACGTCGACCTCGGGCTCGGCCACCGGCACGGACGAGGCGACCGGAACCGGCACCTCGGCCGGCTCGTCGGCCCGGCCCACCAGCTCAGCCTCGGGCTCCGTCGACCTCGGCGAACCGGCCGGAGCCGACGCCTTGCGCGACGCCCGGCGGCGCGAACGCCCGCCACGCGCGGCCGTCTCGGCCTCCGCGACGCTGCTGTACAGCTCCTCGTCGGGCACGAACTCCGGCGCGGGCAGCGCGACCGGCGCGGCGGCCTCCGCCGCCACCTCGGCCTCGGACTCGGACTCGGACTCCGCGTCCGTCAGGACATCGGCCGCCGTCTCGTGCTCGTGGTCGTGGCTGTGGTCGTGGTCCGCACCGGACCCGCCGCGGCGCTTCTTCGCGCGCTTGCCGTTGCCGCCACCGCCGACGTTGCCACCGCCGCCACCGGAGCTGGTCGGCTGCTCCATGTGGACGATGACGCCGCGCCCGTTGCAGTGGACACAGGTCTCGGAGAACGACTCCAGCAGCCCCTGGCCCACCCGCTTACGGGTCATCTGGACCAGGCCGAGCGACGTGACTTCGGCGACCTGGTGCTTCGTACGGTCCCGGCCCAGGCACTCCAGCAGTCGCCGCAGCACCAGATCCCGGTTCGATTCGAGGACCATGTCGATGAAGTCGATGACGACGATGCCGCCCAGGTCGCGCAGCCGCAGCTGACGCACGATCTCCTCGGCCGCCTCCAGGTTGTTCCTGGTGACGGTCTCTTCGAGGTTGCCGCCCTGACCGGTGAACTTCCCGGTGTTGACGTCGACCACGATCATGGCCTCGGTCTTGTCGATGACCAGCGAGCCACCGCTCGGCAGCCAGACCTTGCGGTCCAGCGCCTTCATGAGCTGCTCGTCGATCCGGTACGAGGCGAAGACGTCGACCTCGCTCGTCCAGCGGTTCAGCCGGTCGGACAGGTCGGGCGCCACGTGCGCCACATAACCGTGGATGGTCTGCCACGCCTCGTCACCGCTGACGATGACCTTGGTGAAGTCCTCGTTGAAGATGTCGCGCACGACCCGGACGGTCATGTCCGGCTCTCCGTAGAGAAGGGTCGGGGCGTTGCCGCTCTTCGCCTTCTTCTGGATGTCCTCCCACTGCGACTGGAGGCGCTCGACGTCGCGGCGCAGCTCGTCCTCGCTCGCGCCCTCGGCGGCCGTACGGACGATGACGCCCGCGTCCTCGGGGACGATCTTCTTCAGGATGGTCTTCAGCCGCGCCCGCTCGGTGTCGGGGAGCTTGCGGCTGATGCCGGTCATCGAGCCCTCGGGGACGTACACGAGGTAACGGCCGGGGAGCGAGACCTGGCTGGTGAGACGCGCGCCCTTGTGACCGATCGGGTCCTTCGTCACCTGGACGAGGACCGACTGGCCGGACTTGAGCGCGGTCTCGATACGGCGCGGGCCGTTGGCCATGCCCAGCGCCTCGAAGTTGACCTCACCGGCGTACAGGACGGCGTTGCGTCCCTTGCCGATGTCGACGAAGGCGGCCTCCATGGACGGCAGTACGTTCTGCACCTTGCCCAGGTAGACGTTGCCGACGTAGCTGGTGGCCTGCTCCTTGTTGACGTAGTGCTCGACGAGCACGTCGTCCTCGAGAACGCCGATCTGGGTGCGCTCACCGTTCTGGCGGACGACCATCACCCGCTCGACGGCCTCGCGGCGCGCCAGGAACTCCGCCTCGGTGATGATCGGCACCCGGCGGCGGCCCTGCTCGCGGCCTTCGCGGCGGCGCTGCTTCTTCGCCTCCAGACGGGTCGAGCCCTTGATGGACTGGACCTCGTCCACGCCGGTGCCGGGCTCGGTGTCCTTCGTACGGCGCTCGCGCGGCTCGCGGACCTTGACGACCGTGCGCTCCGGGTCGTCCACCCCGTTGTTCTCGTTGTCGGAACCACCGTCACCGCTGCGACGGCGCCTGCGGCGACGACGCCGGCTGCTGCTGCTTCCGCCGCCCGACTGGTTGGCGGAGTCGTCGTCGTCCTGCTCGTCGGAGTCGGCGGCGTCCGTGTCGGAGCCGTCCTCGTCGTCGGTGTCGGCGGCGTGCTTCCTGCCGCGGTCCAGGCCCCGCTCCTCCGGCGCGTCGTCGGAGTGCTCGTCCGACTGCTCGTCGGCGTCGGCGGACTCACCGCGGCGACGGCGACGGCCGCCCCGGCGGCGGCGCCGCGACGGACGGTCGAACTCGTCGGAGTCCTCGGACTCGCCGTCGGCGTCGGGCTCGTCGCCCTCTGCGGAGTGCTCGTTGTCGTGCTCGTCGTCGGCGTCCCGCGCGGCGGCGGGGGCCGGCGTCGGCGCGGGCTCGGCGGCTTCGGCGGACTCGCCGCGGCGACGGCGCCTGCGGCGGCCCGAAGGCTCGGGGGCGGGCGCGGCCACGGGCTCGACCGTCGTCTCGTCCTCGATGTCGAGGTCGTCGTCGTCCTCGACATCACCGGCGGCGGCCATCGCGGCGGCCGTCTCGGGGGTCTGGAACATCGGCTCGGCGAAGACGGGCGCCTGGAAGACGGCCACGGCGGGCCGGGTGGCGCGCCGGCGCGACGACCGCTCGGGCGCGTCGCTCTCCTTGTCCTTCGCGGCGGACGGCGCGGAGCCGTTGCGCTGCTCGGCCTTCCTGGCCTTGGGCTCGGACTTCGGCTCCGCCTTCGACTCGGCCTTGGGCTCGGCGGTGAACTCCGGCGAGCCGCCGCCCCTGCGGCGCGTCCGGCCACGGGTGGCGGCCTTCTCGGCCGCCTCGACGGCCTCCTCGTCCGCGGTGATCTGTGTGACGGCGTTCGTGGGGAGCGTCTCGCCCTGCGCGACGGCGTCGACGTCCTCGTCGTCCACCTCGGCGGGCCGGGGAGTGGTCGCCGGTGCGGTCACCTTGCGGGTCGCACGGCGGCGGGCGCGGGGCGGAGCGGCCTCGTCGGCCACCGGCTCGGCGGTGGGCGCGGGGGTGGTCTCCGGAGCGGTCTCGGCCACGGGCTCGGCGACCGGCTCCGCGACGCTCTCGGCGGGAGCGGCGACCTTACGGGTCGCACGACGGCGGGCACGCGGCGGAGCGGCTTCCTCGGCCACCGGCTCGGCGACGGTCTCGGGCGCGGCGGCCTCGACCACGGGCTCGATCACCGGTTCGGCGACCGTCTCGGCGGGAGCGGCGACCTTACGGGTCGCACGACGGCGCGCGCGCGGCGGAGCGGGCTCCTCGGCCACCGGCTCGGCAAGGGTCTCCGGGGCGGCTGCCTCGGGTACGGGGTCGGCCACGATCTCCACGGGAGCGGTGGCCTTACGGGTGGCCCGACGGCGGGCACGCGGCGGCGCCGCCTCGTCGGGGCCTGCGGCGGGCTCGGAGGTCTCCTCCGGCACGCTCGCCGTGACGTTCGCCCCCTCGGCGGCCTCGGCCGCCGAGGACGGCGGCCCCGCCGGACGCGACGCGGCGCGGCGCCTGCGGCGCGGCGGCAGCGTGTCGCTGGGGCTGTTCAGTTCTTCTTCGGTGTCCCGGGTCGTACCGGGTTCATTCTGGGACATGCGGGCGGTTCTCCCGTCACGCTCCCGGGCGCCACGCCTTGATCCGGTCCGGCCGCGGCCCGCGCTGAGGCGCGAATGCCGCCGTCCGGGGCGCGGGCGCCGCACAGGAGCTGTTATGTCTGGGTCGCCGGTTCCGTATGTACGCGTCGTACGTACGGCCTGGCGAAAGTCTTCGTGGTCAGCGCGCCGCCCGGCCCAGGTGGCTCCCGAGGCGGATTCGAGGGCAGCGCTACAACAACCGTCCTACGCGGAGACCGCACCTTCCGGAGCCTTCGCGGCGGCGGGTCCGGCGGCCATGGATGAGCCTGCCGTGACTGCCTCGCGGTCGGGCGCGAGCGGGTCGGTCACCGTTCCGGACTCCTCGTCGAAGAGCCCCTGCGCCAGCCTGGTCACCGCTGCGGGGACCGGCGGCGCCAGGTCGGCCACAGCTCGGAGACCGGAAAGGACGTCGTCGGGTCGAACGGCGGGTGTCATGTGCCGAACTACCAGCCGCAGTATCGCACAGCGCTCGCCCCCCGGCCTATCGGCCTGTGGAGGAAGGGTTCGCAGGTCGACCACGGCTTCTCGTGCGTCGAAGGTCCGCATGCCGTTCTTGGCGCGCCGTTCGACCTCCACCACCTCGGCGGCCAAGAAGGCCGTCACGGCCCGCTCGGCCTCTTCGCGGTCCACACCGTCGAGCCGCAGCTCCCACTCGGAGGCGGTCAGCCGGTCGGCGAGTCCCGACGTACGGGCCTCGACGGCGTCGATGATGTCGAGCCCGGTGGGCAGCGACTCGTCGAGCAGTGCGCGCAGGGTGGCGGGGTCGCGCGGCGCCGCCAGGGCGATCTCCAGATACTCGGCCTCGCTGCCCGTGCCGGTGGGTGCGGCATTGGCGTAGCTGACCTTGGGGTGCGGGGTGAAGCCGGCCGAGTACGCCATGGGTACGTCGGCGCGGCGCAGGGCCCGCTCGAAGGCGCGCTGGAAATCGCGGTGACTGGTGAACCGGAGGCGGCCACGCTTGGTGTAACGCAGTCTGATGCGCTGCACCGCCGGCGCGGGCGGGGGGCCTTCGGGCTGTCGCTTGCCCAGTGGTTCTTCTCCTCGGTGCGGGGTGCGCGCGGTGGCGCGCACCCTCTAAACGCGCGGCCGACCGGGCGGTCGGCCCCGGAAAACCCGGCTCACACCTGCTTGCGCAGGGAGATCTCGGGTGCGGGTACCGCGCCGGGGACGGTTGTTGTACTACCCAGCGTACGCGCCCCGTCGACCGACACCTTCACAGGCTCGGCCGCGCGGGGAGCGCCGACCAGGGCGCGCCAGGCGTCCCGGCGGGTCTGCCGGACTGTTTCCCCGGCGGAGCGCAGCGCACTCCTGGCCGCCCGGCCGGTCTCGACGGCCGCCTTCTTGGCCGGGGCCCACACGTGGTCGCGTACGGCATGGCCGACCGGCGTACAGACGTCCCGGTAGAACCAGCTCACGGGCTGTCCGATCAGGACCAGGGCCAGCCATTTCAGCGCCCGGCCGACCGCGCGCGAGATCTGTCCGGCGATGCGCCAGGCGACACCGATCGCGTCGGCGATCTCCCGGCCGACGGGGGCGAGGACCGTACGGTAGAGCCAGCCGAGCGGGGTGATCAGCAGGGTGCCGACAAGCCATCCGAGCGCCTTCCAGACACCGCCGACGGTCAGTACGACGCCTCTGACGAGCCCGACGAGCAGCCAGGCGACGCCGTGGCCGACCGGGGTGAGCACCTGCCGGTAGAGCCACACCGCCGGCACCACGAGCCCGTAGTGCACCACCGGCACCAGCACATGGCGCCACAGAGCCACCCAGGGCCAGACGAACAGCGCCTTGCCCAGCCACACCAGGCCGGCTCCCAGCACGTGTCCGGTCGGCGTGAGCAACGTCTCGTACAGCCAGGAGCAGACGAAGGCGATGCCGTGGCCGACCGGGGTGAGGACGCGCGCGTACAGCCACACCACCGGCACCACGACGCCGTACCGCCACAGCGCCACCCACGGCCACACGAACAACGCCTTGACCAGCCACACCAGCGCGCGCCCGAGCGGGACGAGCAGCGTCTCGTACAGCCACGAGCAGGCCAGCCCGATGCCCCGTCCGACCGGCCGGAACACGGCCCGGTGCAGCGCCCGCGCCCCGGTGGCGAGCAGATCCCACACCAGGCGTACCGGGACGACGAGTACGAGAACGACGATCCGGACCGGAATCCGGATGGCCGTGGTCAGACAGCCCTCGCCCGGCTCGTACCGCTGGGGTGCCGGCCGCGGGGCCGGCGTCTTGTCCAGGTCCATGCCTCACAGGACGCCCCCGGCGCCCGCCCGGATCCCGGATCGGCGCCGCACAGCGCGTTCGTGCCCGATTCGAGACCGGGACGAGCCGAGCCCGTCGATGATCGGTAACCCGCCGATGATCGGTAACAGGACAGCGGCCGGCGGCCGGGCGCCGAGCCGGGACCCGACCAGTTGATCAAGCCTCCGACTCGTGTCGCACAGATATCGCACCACATCCGTCAGATGGCGAACGCGAATCGTCAGCGCACCGAAGCAAACCGCCCGAAAGTTGCTTCTCACGATCATTCGTGACTGTCCGTATTGGATCTAGTGCGCCAGGTAACCGATTCCGTAGGGTCATAGCGGCATCAACGCTGTACACCTGGAGGATTCGTGACCCCTTTCCGCAAGCGCCTGACACTCCTGGGCTCGACCGCCGCGCTGGTCGCGGGGGCCCTCGTGCCGACGCAACTCGCTGGGGCGGCCCCGGCGAACGCGGCAGCGGCGTACGAGTGGGTGGCCCTGGGCGACTCGTACACCGCCGGGGTCATCCCGGCGGCGGGTGAGGTCTTCGAGATCCCCCGCGACGGCTGCGAGCGCACCGACCTGTCCTACCCGCAGGTGATCGACCGCGACCTCGGCTCGCTCATCGAACTGACCAACGTCAGCTGCGGCGCCGCCACGATCGAGGACATCACCTTCCGGGCCCAGGAGCCGATCGGCCGGCATCTGCCGCCGTTCTCGGAGGACCCGGACTACCCGTTCCCCCCGGTGCCGCCCCAGTCCGAGGCCGTCAATCCCGGCACCGACGTGATCACGGTCGGCGTGGGCGGCAACACCCTCGGCTTCGCCAACATGCTCTTCACCTGCCTGCAACTGGGCTCGGAGAGCGGCGGCGTGGGCACACCGTGCCGGGACGCGCTCGCCGACGACGTCCCCGACCGGCTGAACAAGGTGAGCGCCGACTACGACGAGATGCTCGCCGTACTGGACGAACGGGCCCCGCACGCCAAGACCCTGGCCGTCGGCTACCCGACGGTCATCCCCGAGGACACGTCCAAGTGCCGGTACAACGACTGGGAGCAGTTCGCCGCGATCACCCCGGGCGACCTGGACTGGCTCCGTGACGACGTACTGAAGCCCTTGAACAAGGTCATCGAGAAGTCCGCGGGCGAGAACGACGCGTCCTTCGTGGACCTCTACGACTCCTCCCGGAACCACAGCGTCTGTGACTCCGGCAAGTGGGTGGAGGGCATCTTCACGCAGTTCCCGAGCGAAGTGGCCTTCGTCCACCCCAACGCCAAGGGCCACAAGAACGCCGCCGACCACGTCACATCGGCACTGCTGAACGCCCTGAACATCAACTGACCCTGACCGTCCCCCGGCGAGCCGCCTCCGGCCCCACGGCCGGAGG
>NZ_JBHUZM010000032.1:0-68949 GCF_042667665.1 Streptomyces sp. NPDC057307
CGGCCGGGCTCTGAGCCCGGCCGGCGCCTGAGGATCGGATCTACGTCACACCGTCAGTTGCATTCCTTGCCGGTGTTGATGCAGTCGACCATCTTGTTCATCACGTCCTCGTCGAAGACATTGATGAAGTCGCCGTGGTCGGTGACGGGCTTGTGCAACTGCTCGGGGAACGAGTCCACCGCGAATCCCGGACCCGGCGGAATGTCGTACACGATCCGCTGCTTGAGCTGCGGAATCGCCTGGAATCCCTCCTGGCACTGACCGTTCTCGTCGGCGAACGCCACATGGGTGCGGTGATTCGCGCTGTCGGTGTTCTGTCCGTCCCAGCAACTCTGGAAGTCGAACGAACGGACCACCTGGCTGCCCGCCGGGCAGATCGGGTATTTGTCCTTCAGCTGGCGGTCCTCGAATCCGGTGCAGCTCCACGAGGCATTCGCGTTGGCGTCGCCGTTGACGAACGCCTTCGCGTCACCGGTGATGATGCGCAGGAAGCGGGGCATGGCCGTGACCTTCGACACGGCGCTGCCGGCGAATTGCAGGGTGACCTCGGACGGCGTCTGGATCTCTCCGACGTTGCCGTCCTTGCCGCCGCCGTCCTCGTTCGCGTCGGCCTCGTTCTGACCGTTCTGGAGGCGGACCACCGGCCAGTAGTAGGTGGACTTGTCACCCTGCTCGTTGCAGGTCGTCTCGCCGTTGGCCAGGTCGTCGTCGCTCGCGAACGCGTTGTTGGCCTGGTTGCCCACGTAGTCGTGCTTGTGGTGGGCGCCGTTGCTCACGCCGGGCGCGGCGATGACGTTGTCCGAGTTGAAGAGGCCGTTCTCGTTGCGCCCGCACTCGGTGGTGAAGTTGCCGGTCGACGCCTGCTCGCCCGGCTGGGGCTCCTGGATGTTCGGCTCGATGGACTCGATGGCGACAAAGTCGGAGGCGTCGGGGCCGTTGCCGGGCGGCTGGCCGCCGTCGCCGCCCTGGCCACCGTCCTGACCGCCGTCCTGGCCCGCGTTCTGACCCTGACCGCCGTCCTGGCCGCCGTTCTGCCCTTGCCCGCCGTTCTGACCCTGGCCACCGTTCTGGCCGCCGCCCGGATCGCCGCCGTTGGTGCTGTCGTCGTCGGGCCGCATGGTGCAGGGGGCGAGCGAGTCCAGGCTCTTCTGCCAGTGCCCCGCGCGCTTGAGCGCGGAACGGATCCGCTTGAGGCTGGCGAGCCTCTTCTGCTTCAGCGGCTTGAGGATCTTTTTCTCGGTAAGTTTCGGATCTCTCTCCAACTTCACCTTGTTGTCGGCGAACCGCTTGTAGGCATCGGTGATCTGCGTGTCCATCCGGGCCAGTTCCCGGTCGACCGTGGCTCGGGCGCGCCTCGGCACCTTGGTGAGCTCATTCGCGACCTCGGGACAGTCGATGGTGGACATCTGCCGTCCGGCATTCTGGATCCGCTCCTGACCGGAGCGGCCTTCTCCCGCGGATGCGTAGACATTTACCGCTACCAGCCCACCCCCGCCCAGAATCAAGGCCGCCGAGGCCGCGATGGCCCGGTTCGCCACTGTCGAGCGTTTTCTTGACGTGCGTCCCATGGAACTCCTCAAGCTTCGGTGCCGGTTCAGGGGGATCTCCGGCGTGGGGAGGAAGCGCTCCGTTCCATACGGACGTCATTCGCGGCCTGTTCAGCCGCACAAGGAATTCATAGAAATCTCCATCAACAAACCGGGCGGATGCCCTCAACACGCCTCACCCGGCGATCCCTTGGGCAGCACGGGCGCCGTGGCGCCCGCCCCGTCACCGCCGGCCTCGGTCCTACTGCTGTCCCCGGTCCAGATACGCGATCACCGCGAGCACCCGCCGGTTGTCGTCGTCCGACACCGGCAGCCCCAGCTTCCCGAAGATGTTCGACGTGTGCTTGGACACCGCCCGCTCCGTGACGACGAGTTGGGCGGCGATCGCCGCGTTCGAACGTCCCTGCGCCATCAGCTCCATGACCTCGCGCTCACGCGGCGTCAGCTGGCCGATCGGCTTGTCCTGGGCCCTGCGGGACAGCAGTTGCTGGATGACCTGGGGGTCCATCGCCGTACCGCCGCCGGCGACCCGGCGCACCGCGTCGATGAACTGGTCGGCGTCGAAGACCCGGTCCTTGAGGAGATATCCGATGCCGCCGGTCCCGTCGGCCAGCAACTCCCGTGCGTACAACTGCTCGACGTGCTGCGACAGGACGAGGACGGGGAGTCCGGGGCGGTCCCGGCGCGCGGCGAGGGCGCACTGGAGTCCCTCGTCGGTGTGCGACGGCGGAAGCCGGACGTCGACTACGGCGACGTCCGGCTGAAGTTCCGCGAATGCTCTGGTCAGTTCGGGTCCGGTCTCCACGGCGGCCAGGACCTCGAAGTCGTACGCCTCCAGCATCCGGACCAGACCGTCACGGAGCAGGAAGAGGTCTTCGGCTAGGACAACTCGCAAGGGATCTCCACGGTGACCATGGTGGGGCCGCCCTCGGGACTGCTGACGGCCAGGATGCCGTCGAATGTACCGAGTCGGCGCTCCAGTCCGCTCAGCCCGGTACCCGAACCGATCTTCGCGCCGCCGTCGCCGTTGTCGCCGATCGCGACGCGCAGCTTGGAGTCCGTGTGGATCATGTCGATCCAGATCCGGTCCGCGTTGGAGTGCTTGATCGCGTTGGTGAGGATCTCGCTGACCGCGAAGTACACCGCCGACTCCACGGGCGCGTCGGCCCGGCCCGGCAGATCCACCTGTACGTCGGTCTCCACCGGCAGGCGCAGCGCCAGCGCCTTCACCGCGTCACCCAGTCCGCGCTCGGCCAGGACCGGCGGGTGGATGCCCCTGACCAGGTCGCGCAGCTCGGTCAGCGCCTCGGCGGAGGACAGGCGGGCGTTGGCGATCAGCTCCTTGGCCTTGGCAGGGTTCTTCTCGATGAGCGCCTCGATCGTGCCCAGGTCCATGCCCATGGCGACCAGCCGGGCCTGCGCGCCGTCGTGCAGATCCCGCTCGATCCGGCGCAGTTCGGCGGCGGAGCTGTCCACGGCGTCGTGCCGCGTCTCGGTGAGGTGGGCGACGCGCTGCGCCAGCGCCTGGTCCTGGTTGGGGGCGAGCAGCGACTTGGCGAGCAGGAAGTGGCCGCGCTGGACGTCGTTGGCGTACCGGACACCGATCGCCATGATCACCACGCCCACGGCGGCGGCGAGCAGTCCGGTGAACTGGCTGTCGACGGAGACGAAGCCGACGTACGGGTACGCGTCGTTCTCGAAGGCCCGCCACAGGCCGGCCGCCAGCACCACGCCCTCCAGCCCGTAGATGAACAGGGCCGCCGAGAGGAGGGCGGAGACCGCCCCCACCGTCATGTCCTCCATCAGCCACGCCAGGTCCCGCCAGGTCGCCGGGTCCTTCAGCATCAGCGTGGTCCGCTCCACCTGGCCGGTGACGCCGGTGCGCAGATCGGCGGGCATCGGGCGGTACGGCACCGGGACCTTGACGTCCGACCAGGTGGCCGCCAGCAGCCGGCGCCGGTTGGCGTGCGCCCGTACCGCGGCCAGGACGTAGGGGGTGGTGAAGAAGCCGATGCCGAGGAGGATCAAGGTGATCGAGAGCACCGAGAAGACGAACAGTGTGATGGAGCCGATGAGGGCGGTGAATCCGAGCAACAGCCCCCGGCCCGTGGTCCTGGCCGACTCGGCGATCATCTTCGTCCCGTTCATCGTGGATCCTCTCTTGTCGCCCGTGCCCCATCGGCGACCGGCCTTCCGCCCGCTGACGGGCACAGCCATCAGTCTGCCGTGCGGTGCCCGTCGTACGTGAGCGGTTTCCGCCCCCAATCGGTGGTGTACCTAGCACCACTTGGACACCATCGGCCATCCCCCGTCAGAGGGACCTGCGAACCCCCGTTCGCCGGGTCGGGGACCTGTCCGTCCGCCGGAGTCGACGGCCTCTCCGGCCCCGGGAGTCGACGGCCTGTCCGGCGGGAGTCAGCCGCCCAGCAGGGCCGCCTCCACCTCCTGCGCGAGCCCGACCTTCGGGCGGTCGGGGCGCTGCGGGGCCTCGCCGCCGATCGACCGGAGCCAGGCCCAGGTGTCGGTGACGGTCTCCTCCACCGGCCGGCACCGCAGCCCGGCGGCGAGCGCCTTGGCGACATCGCCGCCGTGCATCATGTCGTGCAGTTCACCGCGCGGCAGCCAGATCGGCAGGTCCGTCCACGGCTCGACGCCGGCCGCGAGAATCGTCTCCGGGTCCGTCCAGCGCAGCTCGGCGTCCGAGCCGGTGGCCTTGACGCATGCCGCCAGCAGCTCGCCCATCGTGCTGTGACCCGGCGGGCTCACCACGTTGTACGCGCCACCGAGGCCGCGTGCCGCCGCGTCCAAGGTCCACTCGGCGAGGTCGCGCACGTCGATGTACTGCAACGGGTTCTCGCGCGGTCCGGGCGCGAGCACCGGGCCGCCGCGCGCGATCCGCCCCAGCCACCAGGGCAGCCGCCCCACGTTCTCCCACGGACCGAGGATCAGGCCCGCGCGCACCAGCAGCGCGCGGTCCCCGAAGGCCGCTTCGGCGGCCAGCTCGCCGCCACGCTTGTCCCGCGCGTAGTCACGCGGCTCGGCGTCGGCCGCCGCTCCCTCCACCAGCGGGCCGTCCTCGGGGAGACCGGCGGGGGTCGGGTACGCGTACACGGAACGGCTGGAGATGTACGCGTAGTGGCCCGCCCGGTCGGCCAGCAGCCGGGCCGCGTCCAGCACGACGGAGGGCGCGCCCGACCAGGTGTCGACGACCACGTCCCATTCGGGAGCGGCGCCGCTCCCGGACGCGTCGGAGCGGGGGGCCGTGTCGGTCGGGGCCGTGTCGGTCAGCGCCGCGAGACCGTCCGGCGCGGTGCGGTCGCCGCGCAGGACGCGGACCCCCGCCGGTGCCTCGTGGTGGCAGCGGTGGAACACGGTCACCTGCCAGTCCCGCGCGAGCGCGGCCTCGGCCACGGCGCGGCCCACGAACTCGGTGCCACCCAGAATCAGAAGTCTCATGCCGGAACCCTGCCACGCGGCTGTCCGATTACCGGATCCGTTCTGCTGCGGGCATAGCAGGTCAGCGCCGTTCACACCATCTGCCGCACGCGCCACGGGGATGGCAGCATGAGCGCACCATGACAGATGCCCGGTCGCCGATGCGCGCCTTGCGGGCCGCGATCCTCGCGGCGGTGTGCGTGACACTGGCGGCGGTGGGGCATTCGTCCATGTCCGCTCATGAACTTCCACTCGGTGTACTTACGGCGGCTTTTGGGGTGATCGCCGGGCTGTCGTGGCTCGCGGGCGGCCGGCGCCGGGGCATCGGGTTCATCGGGCCCGCCGTGCTCACCGCGCAGGCCGCGCTGCACGTGACCTTCTCCGTCACCGCCGGGACGCACGGCGCGCTGCCGTCGCGGGGCCACGGCCACGCGACGGCGGACATGGGCGCGGGCGTCGGCACGGGTATCGGCGGTATCGGCGCGGGCGTCGGCGGTATCGGCGCGGGCATGGGGGAGAGCGCGGGCGCGGGAGGCGTCGGCGGCGCGGTGCTGGCGGCCGTCGCCGACACCTCGCCGGGCATGCTCGCCGCCCACCTGGTCGCCGGCGCCGTCTGCGCGCTCTGGCTGGCCCGCGGCGAGGCCGCGTTCTTCCGGCTCGCCGAGACCGTCGCCGCCTTCGCGTTCACCCCGCTGAGGTTGCTGCTCGCCGCGCCCCGGCCCCTCGCCGTACCGCCGCCCGTACGGCCCCGGCACCGCACCCGCGCGCCGCACCGGCCGCGCGGCGCCGTCCTGGCCCACGCCGTGTCCCGGCGCGGCCCGCCGGACCACCGCGCGCCACTCGCGAACCGTACGACGGCCTCCGGGGCCGCCGCCGCCATGGTCTGACCTGGGCGGGGCCCGGGGGCCGATTCCCCCGTGCCACGCCAACTCCTAGGACAGTCATGGCCATTGACGACCCCGTACAGGGCGCCGACTCCCCACGCACCAAGCCCCCCACCAAGAAGCCGGGCGACAAGAAGCCGCCCGCGCCCGCCAACACCACCACCTGGGGCGCGGTGCGCCCCCTCGTCCTGCGGCTGCACTTCTACGCGGGCCTGCTCATCGCCCCGCTCCTGCTGATCGCCGCCACCACGGGGCTGCTCTACTCGCTCTCGTACCAGGCGGAGAAGATCGTCTACCGCCAGGAGCTGCGCTCCCCGGACAGCGACCGTACGGCCATGCTCACCGACCAGGTGGAGGCGGCACGCGCCGAGCACCCCGACGGCAAGGTCACCGCCGTCTGGCCGTCGTCCGAGGACGAGGAGTCCACCCGGGTCCTGATGACGATGCCGGACAGCGAGGAGAGCAAGTCGCTGGCGGTGTTCGTCGATCCGCACACCGCCCAGATACGCGGCGAACTCGACAGCTACGGCAGCTCCGGAGCCCTCCCGCTGCGCACCTGGCTCTCCGAACTCCACCGCCATCTGCACCTCGGCGAACCCGGCCGTGTCTACAGCGAGTTGGCCGCCAGCTGGCTGTGGGTCGTCGCGCTCGGCGGGCTGCTGCTGTGGATCGGCCGCAGAAGAACCTCCAAGCGCGCCCTGATCCGGCCCGAACCCGGCGCCACCGGACGCCGCAGGACACTCACCCGGCACGGCTCGCTCGGGCTGTGGGCGGCCACCGGATTCGTACTGCTCTCCGCGACGGGCCTGACCTGGTCGACCTACGCGGGCGCCAACATCGGCGCCGTACAGGACCAGTTGGGCGGCGCCACCCCCGTCGTCTCGGCCACCCTCAAGAGCGGCGACGACGCGGCGGCCGGTGCCGGAGGCCACGAGGAACACGAGGGCCACGGCGGCGACAGCGGCGCGGGCGGCGACCACGAGGGCATGGACATCGGCATCGACAACGCCCTGACCGCCGCGCGCCAGGCCGGACTCGACGGACCGGTGGTCGTGAAGCCGCCCGCCGACGGTGCGGCGTACGTCGTCGCGCAGCGGGACAGCCAGTTCCCGGTCCGGCTGGACTCGGTCGCGGTCGACCCCGGCACCGGCCTCGTCCTCGACGAACTGCGCTTCGCCGACTACCCGTTGCTGGCCCAGCTCACCCGGATCGGCATCGACGCCCACATGGGCCTCACGTTCGGCCTCGTCAACCAACTGCTCCTCGCCGCCCTCGCCCTCTCCCTGATCCTGATCATCGTGTGGGGCTACCGCATGTGGTGGCAGCGCAGGCCCACCCAGGACCGGAAGCTGAGCGCGGGCAAACCGATGGCGCGCGGGGCGTGGCGCAAGGTGCCACTGTCCGTGCTGCTGCCCCTGATCGCCGTGGCGGCCCTGGTCGGCTGGTTCGTACCGCTGCTCGGGATCACCCTGGTGGCGTTCCTGGTCCTGGACATGGCGCTCGGCGCGGTGACGCGGGCACGGGCGCGGGCGGCGAAGGCCGGTACGTAGCCGGTACGTAGTACGCGGAGTACAGACGCGTACGTGTGAGGCCCCCGCCGGTCCGCCCGGCGGGGGCCTCACCCAGGTCGCGGTGCCGGACGGCCCTACGGGGCGTACTTGTAACCGACCCGCCGGATCGTCCGGATCGTGTGCCGGTGCTCCGCGCCCAGCTTGCGGCGCAGTCTGGCCACATGCACGTCCACGGTCCGGCCGTCGCCGACGTGTCCGTAACCCCAGACCGTGGTCACCAGCTGGTCGCGGGTGTGCACCCGGTGGGGGTTCGCCACGAGATGGGCGAGCAGTTCGAATTCGAGGTACGTCAGATCCAGCGGGCGGCCGTCCACCTCGACGGTCCGCTCGGTGGAGTCGACCCGCACCGGCCCCTCACCGGCGGGGGCCGTGGCGGGCACCGGCGGGTGCGCGGTGGTGGCCGCCACCGGGTGCTGGTCGGCCGGGACGAGAACGAGATAGCCGACCATCGGCGGCCTGCCCGGCAGCGTCGGCAGGGTGTGCGCCGGGGCCGGCAGCCAGGTGGAGCCGGGGGGCAGGAAGTCCACGAGCTGGCCGGCCGCGCCGGGCGCCGTGAGAGGGACGACCTCGTCACGGTCGACGGCTCGTAGTCGGTGACGGCCGGAGGCGACGGAGGCCGCGGCGGTCGCGGCGGCCGTGGCCGCGGTGACGGTGGAGAAAGGACGGGAGTTCGCCATGAGGGGTCAGCTCTTTCGCGCGAAGGATGTCGTCGAGTCGACAGGACGGGACGTACGTCATTCGCGACGGCCGAAGGCCTGGGAAGAGGCTTTAGAGGGCCGACGCGTTCCTCGCGCGGCAACACACCCGGTCGAAGTCGTGGTGCTGCCGGGACGGCCAGAACGGCTCAAGGTCGATGCGACCCGACGCGTCGTGCTGAAGACTGGCCATGACCTCATTGAAGCAGATATGGGGCCGCAGCAGGAGTGCCCTCTCAAGGGTCGATACATGGAGAGGGATCCGTTGGCGATTTCATGGGCTGTTCATGGGATTAACAGCCCGTTCACGAAGACCGGCCCGCCCGGCACCCGCCGCCCGGCGCTTGCCCGCCGTCCCGCCGCCGGCCCCCGGCTCAGCTCAGCCGCTTGCGCCAGTCCAGCTCCCCGACATCGATCGCCGACCCCGGCGAACCGTCCCATGTCACCGACAGCCCCGCCTCCGCCAGGGCCGCCGTGACCTCCCTGCCGACAGCCGCCGTGGTCTCCTCCGAGCCGTCGAACCCCCCGTAGTAGAGCGAGAGCCCGCCCCCGACCGCCGCCGCCTCCGTGCACTGCGTGTGGAAGAAGACGAAGCCCCGCACCTCCCGGGTGTCGCCCTCCTCGCGCTCGGCGCCGATCTCCGCCAGCCCGCAGCCACGGCAGCAGGTGAAATTCTCCCTGGCCACGATGCCCCGCTCGTCCAGCCCCGCGAACACCGCCGTGATCCGCTCCGGATCGGTCTCGCCCTCCCACCCGGCCTGCTCCTCGACACGCTCCAGCCACAGCCGGTCCACGATCCGCTGCGCCTGCGCGGCGGAGACGGGCCGCTCGTCCCCGTCGACCAGCCACTCCTCGGCGTCCTCGGCGAGCTGCGCCCGTCCGTCGTAGCCGCGCCTGATCAGCCCGCGTACGTACTCCTCGACCTCGCACCGGGTCTTGTCGTCGAGATCGGGCACCGGCTCGACCGGCGGCAGGTCCACCCGCTTCCAGACCAGGCCCGCGTCCCAGCCGTCCTCCTGGCGGGCCCACGCCACCATGACCCGGGTCACCGACTCCGCGTCCGACAGCTCCGTGCCGAACATGGCGTCGGCCGAGCCGTCCCGGTGCTCCAGCGTGTAACTCTCGGCGCTGTCCCGCGCGACCTGGATGAACACCTGCGGCCGGTCGGGGATCCGGTCCACGGTCACGAACTGATCGTCGACACCCCCTATCCGCGCGATCAGCTCACCGAGCCGGTCCGCCGAGATCCGCTCGTATTCCTGCCAGTTCTCTGTCTTCACCCTGATGGCCAGCATGGGCAGCACTCTGGCACAGGCCACCGACAACTCCGCCGACGTCGCGTGCCGTCAGCGCAGCAGCGAACCGAAGCCCGCCGCGCGGATCCGGCGCACGATCTCCTCGGGCGTCGTGCCCAACTGCTCCGCCGTACGCCGCAGATGCCACTCGTTGTCGGCCAGGCTGTTCAGCAGATGACCCCGTCTGATCTGCGCCGGGGCCAGCCGGAACGTCTTCAGGTACGCCGTGCGCCCCTTGTGGTCGGTGATCAGCTCACCGATGTGCTGCCCGTCGGAGTCGACGCGGAACGGCGGCAGGAAGCGGTACATGTCGAACGACGCCATACGGCGGACCCGCTCGAACGAGTACGACGTACCGAGCAGTTCACGCGCCATGACCGTGTCGTGCGACTCGCTCCACGCCCGCTCCTGCCCCCGCGCGGCGGCCCGCAGATCGGCGAACGTCGCGATGTGCCGACCGTCGCCGAGGCGCGCCTCGAAGTCCGGTACGGCTCCGCCGAAGTAGCCGTACTGGTAGATCAACTCCCCGTACATGTCCTGGAGCAGCGTCGGGTGCAGCGCCCGGTAGTCGTCGGGATGCGGCACCACGAAGGCGGCGGCGAGCGCGTCCGCGACGTACACCATCACCCCGCACTGGTCCGGATGGATCTCGAAGACCCGCAGCGCGTCGGCGAGCCCGTGCACGTCGAGCCCCAGATAGGCGGCCTCGGAACGGGGCGAGAGCCCCTGCCGCACCGCCTCCTCCGACCAGGTGTGCCACGCGATCGTCGGGCCCCCGAAGTGCAGCGCCAGATACCCCTCCATGGCCAGGTGCAGCGGCAGGAACCGGCAGCGCGCGACCGCGCCGGCTGGCTGTCCGTCCCGCTTCTTCGACGGTCGCCGCTTGACCATGCGGTGGTGCCGGCCGACCGCCATGGCCGTGGGCCGCGCGGTGTCCAACTGCGTTCCGTACGCGGCCGATTGCTCGCCGGACCAGTCGGCGACGAGCCCGTGCGGGATGTACGACACATAGCTGACGCCGGGCGACACCAGGACCTCGCCGAAGCGGTCGTACACCTCCCGGTGCAGCCGGAGCCCCGGCACCGGCTCCGTACGCACCAGCGGCACGAGCCGCACACCGCCCCACACCTGCGCCGGGCGGGCCGTCAGCCCGGTGAGGTCGAGCCCGGTCATGTCGCCTTTCCCCCCTCGTACGTGAGCAGAAAACCCTCGATCCGCCGGTCCAGATACGCCTGCAGTTCGGCCAGCCCCGTCCGGCCCTCGGCGAACTGCGCGATCTCCACCAGCGCCGGCAGATCCTCCGCGTCCCGGATCCCCGCCGTCGGCACACCCGCCGCCAGCCGGCGCACGTCGAAGCCGTCCGCGTCGTACACCGGATTCAGATGCGTGACCCTCGTCCGCCGCTCCCGGTCCAGCCGCGTACGCCACACCCGCAGCACCTCGCCCGCCAGCCCCGGCGGCGCGTTGTCCCAGCCGTCGGAGACGACCACGAGCCGATCGGGGGCGTACTCCAGCGCGTCGATGACCCGCATGCCCAACGGCGTCGGACCGTACGGCCGCACCAGGAGCGGGTCCGTACGGCCCGAGGTCCACCACGCGCCGTACGCCCCCGGCGCCGCCAGCGCCTCCAGCAGGAAGTGCCCGCCGAGCGCGACGCCGAGCGGACGGCGCCGCTTCTCGCCGGAGCCGGACGCGGAGTAGCTGTCGTCCAGTACGGCGGCGACGCGCCCCCAGGTCCCGGCGTACGGCCCCGCCGCCCGGCGCGCCGCCGTACGCAGCGCGCCCGTCAGCTCCGCGCGCCGCCGCACCCGCTCGTCGGTCCCCAGCGACAGGGTGTACAGCGCGAGCCTGGTCAGCGGCATGACGGAGAGATCCGTCCGTACGGCGGCCCCCGCCACGTCCGCGCCCGCCTCGCGCTGTGTGCGCAGCCGCTCCAGCCGGGTCATCCGGGGCGCGATCCGCTCCACGAACGCGGCGCGCTTGAGGCCGTGCTGGGCCGCGAACCCCTCGGCGACCGTGAACGGCAGCTCGTAGATCGCGCCCTGCTCGTAGTGGGCGCGGCGGTACGCGTCGAGCAGCCGGTGCTCGTAGCGGGGGCGTACGCCCGGCTCGAAGAGGAAGTCGCCCAACTCGCCCTGGGCGGCGGGGCTTTCGCCCGTCGTCCGCAGCGGCAGATGGAAGTGGCGCGCCACGGTCTTCAGCCCGTCGCGGTACTTCACCGCGTCGTGCCCCAGATCGGGCCGGGCCGCCAGCCAGTCGCGCAGGATCGCGCGGGTACGGCGGTTGCCGACCTTCGCGGCGCGCAGCGCGCGGAACAGTCGGTAGACGCGCTGCGGCGGCAGCAGCGCCAGCCGGGCGGCGATCAACCGGCCCTCGGTCCGCTTCTGCGCCGGGCTCGCCTCGCCCGCCGTACCCAGCAACCGCTCCACGACCCGGGCCGCGTTGTGGTCGTTGATGTCGAGCGCGAGCGAAGCGGCGTACACGGTGCGGTAGTTGACCCGTACGTACTCATGGAGGAAGTCGAGCGAGAGCCGCTGCGAGGACGCCCGGGAACGGAACTCGCGCTGGCCCGTCGACGTGACGGCGGCGTTGACGAACAGCAGCACGTCCTCGGCCGCGATCAGATCGGCGTCGGTGCGCGTCATGCTTCCCCCTGTCCCCGGACATGTTGAAGCCGGCCGGGGCATGGGGGCGCGAACAGCGAAATTGTTGCTTCAGAGGCAAGTCCCGGAAGTCGCACCGGAGGCCCGCGGCCGGCCCGTGAAACGTAGCACCGGGGGTCCCGTACCGCGCCACCCAATTCCCGGCCGCTCTGGGCCGGGGCGGGGTGCGGACGGCACACTGATCCACATGAGCCAGCTACGCATCGCACTCCTCGGCACCGGCCCCTGGGCCGAACGCACGCACGCCCCCGCCATCGCGGCCCACCCGGATGTCGCGTTCAGCGGCGTCTGGGGGCGGCGGCCCGAGGCCGCCGGCGCGCTCGCCGCCGCCCACGACACCACGGCGTACGCGGGCGGCGGTGAAGGGGGTCCCGGCGTGGGCGGGCTGGACGGGCTCGACGCGCTGCTCGCCGTGAGCGACGCGGTCGCCTTCGCCCTGCCGCCCGACATCCAGGCGCCGCTCGCGGCCCGCGCGGCCGCGGCCGGCTGCCATCTCCTCATGGACAAGCCGGTCGCGACGACCGTGCCCGGCGCGCGCGCCGTGGCGGACGCCGCCGAGCGGGCCGGCGTCGCCTCCCTGGTCTTCTGCACGCTGCGCTTCGCCGCCGGGACCGCCGAGTGGGTCGAGGAACAGGCGGCGCTGGGCGGCTGGTTCACGGCACGCGCCCACTGGCTCGGCGCGCTGTACGGAGTGGGCAGCGAGAGCAGCCCGTACGCGGACTCGCCCTGGCGGCGCGAGAAGGGCGGCCTGTGGGACGTGGGCCCGCACGCGCTCTCCGCGCTGCTGCCGGTGCTCGGCGACGTGACGGCCGTCACGGCCGTACGGTCGGAGCCCGACCTCACACATCTGGTGCTCACGCACACGTCGGGCGTGACGAGTTCGGCGGTGCTGAGCCTGAGCGCGCCCGTGGAGGGCGCCGGAGCGGGACTCGAACTGCGGGGCGAGCACGGGACGGTGGTGCTTCCCGAGCAGTGGGGCGACCCGGCGGACACGTTCGGCGCCGCGATCGACGCGCTGCTCACCGCGGCGCGCACGGGCCGACCGCACGCGTGCGACGTGCGGTTCGGCCTGCGGCTGACGGAGATCCTCGCGGAGGCGGAGGGGCTGCTCGCCCGCCCCTGACCGGTCTGTTGCCCGGGGTCAGCCCACGCGCTCGATCCGGGCGTTGCGGATCAGGAACTTGCCCGGTTCACGGACCTGTTCGAACGCCGCGTCGTTGAGCAGCGCGCAGCTGCCCGACGGCGCGGTGACCCGCACGGTGGTCGACTTGTCGTTGTCGAGGTTGGTCACCTTGAGCGTGGTGCCGACGGGGAACTCGTTGCTCGACGCCGCCGGGGCGCCTGCCTCGCCGGACAGGGTGACGGTCGATCCGGCACAGACGACCTCGCCGACCTGGCCCGCACCGTTGTCCCCGCCGGCCCCGTCGGCGGGGGGCGCCGCTTCGGCCGGGGGCGCGTCGGCCGGCGGCACCGCGCCGGTGTCGCTCGCGCCCACCTCGCATCCGGAGGCCGCCTGCTTCCGCCTGATCTCCTCGATCACGTCCTGCCGGTTCTTGATCCGCGCGTCGGACAGGGCGTCCGGAGCGGCCCGCTGCCCGTCGATGAAGCGCTGGTTGTTGCCGAGGGCGGTGTTCAGCCCGTCGCACTCCACCGACGCCTGACTGGTGCCGGTCATCGCCACCGCGGTACCGCCCACCAACGCGACCGCGCCGACGAGCAGGGCGATCTTCTTCTTCCGGCTGAAGGACTTCTTCCGCGACACGTGGGGGCTCCTGTTCCCGGCCGCGGGGGGCGGCCGACTGGGTTCCGTGTGCCGTTACGTACGAGCGGAAAGCCCGTACCGCTCAAGAACCCCGGCAGCGACTTCCGTAACGCGGGTCGATCGCCCCCCGCCTCCCGCCAACTCAGGCCGTGGTTCTCAACGGCCCGAAGAACGCGCGCAGTTCGTCCACCACCTGCTCCGGCTCCTCGTGCGCCATGAAGTGCCCGCCGCGCCCCGGTGTGCTCCAGTGCCGCAGATCGGCGCAGAGCCGTTCGGCGAGACTGCGGGGCAGCCCCGCCAGCGCCGGTTCATGGCTCAGGGTCACGGCCGCCGGCACCTGGATCGTCGGGACCGGCTTGTTGAGCGGGTAGTCGTAGTACTGCCGGAAGGACGACCCGATGCTGCCCGTCGCCCAGTACAGCGTGGCGATCGTCAGCAGTGTGTCCCTGTCCCAGCGGCTCTCCAGATCGCCGTCGCAGTCGCTCCAGTCCCGGTACTTGTCGATGATCCAGGCGAGGAGCCCGGCGGGGGAGTCCATGAGCGCCGCGGCGATCGTGTCCGGCCGGGTCCACATGATCTCGCTGTAGCCCTGGTCACCGAGGTCGTAGGCGGTGAGGGTGTCGAGATACGCCTGCTCCTCGGGCGTCGCGGGCCGGTTCTCGAAGTCGGACGTGATCACGGCGGAGGTGAGGTGGATCCCGGCGACCTGGTCGGGGTACAGGGCGCCGAGCCACTGCGTGACCCCGCCCCCGATGTCCCCGCCGAAGGCGCCGTACCTCTCGTACCCGAGAGTCCCGGTCATCAGCCCGTGCCAGATCTCGGCGACGCGCCTGCGCGTGAACGGCCCGTCGGGCAGCGCCGAGTAGAGGAAACCGGGCAGTGACGGGACGACCACGTCGAAGGCGTCGGCCGGGTCACCGCCGTACGCGGCCGGATCGGCCAGCCGTTCGGCCGCCTTCAGCATCTCCACGAAGCTGCTCGGCCAGCCGTGCGTCATGATCAGAGGCAACGGCGCGGGCGCGCCCTCGGCCCGCCGGCCCCGGAAGTGGACGAAGTGCACCGGTCGGCCCGCCACCTCGGCGATACGGTGCGGATACGCGTTGAGGGCGGTCTCGGCCCGCCGCCAGTCGAAGCCGTCCGCCCAGTGGGCGACAAGCTCGCGCAGATAGGCGGGGTCGACCCCCGCCGCCCAGAAGGTGCTGTCGGACGCCGCGGTGAAGAGGGTGCGGTTCAGTCGGTCACGCAGGTCGTGGAGTACGTCGTCGGATACGGAGATCCGGAACTGCTCGGCTGTCATGTCTTCCTTCGCTCAGAGAATCTGTCCGTGTCCGGACGGCTCCTGGGCGCGCGGGTCAGACGGACGCGACGGCCAAGAGTGCCCGGAAAGTTCGGGTGCTGCTCATCGGGCTCACCTCCTCGCGTCACGTGGTTCGCCGGACGTTACAGGAGTCGCCCCGTGTGTGTCCCCGGATATTGCGGCGAAGGCTGCCATGTCTCTCTCAAACACCGTCTGGCCAGGGGCGATTGTCAGTGGGGGGCGGTAGAATTGTAAGTGTTCGTGAGGGTTCCACCACCGTGCCGGGAGGTCGCCGATGGCCGTTGCCACAATCACGACGAAGCTCTTCGACATCACACAGCCAGCAACGAGGTCCGTGCAGCGCAAGCCACTGCCCGCGGGACAGCCCCGCGAGTGGTACGAGACCCACAACCGCCGCCTCAAGGCCATGCGCCTCGCCATCGCCCTGCTCGACTCGGGCGTGTATCACCCGGCGAACGCCAACAACCGGAAGATACGTGCGACGGCGTCGCTGATGGGCATCCATCCGCCGTCGGACACGACGTGCCGCATGGTGCGCGCCCTGATCCGCTACGGGCGCTGACGGGACCGACGGGCCGGGAACAGTGAGATAGCGGAGCCCCTGTACGGGACCGGTGGAGGCGCCGGCTTCCGTACAGGGGCTTTCGCGTGCCGGAGATCGGCGCGGGGGACCGGCGCGGGCCCGGATGTCCGGCCGTCCGCCGCTTCCGGCATGCTGAGGCCGGTGAGATCTCCCGGAGCCGGGCACATACAGGTACAGCGGTCGACTGCGACTGCGACTGCGACTGCGACTGCGACGGCGACGGCGAACGGGCGGCGGGCCCGATGAACGCCGTCCTCCTCGGCTTCCTGCCCATCTGGGTGATCACCGGCCTCGGTTGGGTGGCCGCGCGTCACGACATCCTCGGCGGCCAGGCCCAGCACGTCCTCGGGCGCTTCGCCTTCACCTTCGCCATGCCGGCCCTGCTGTTCCTGGCGATGGCCGGAGCCGATGTGACCGCCCTGCTGAACGTCGGCGTCCTCGTCTTCGCCCTCAGCCTGATCGTCGTCTTCGCCGCCGGACTGATGGTCAGCCGCTGGGTGTTCCGGCGCGGCCAGGCCGAACAGGCCATCGGCGCGATGGCCGCGGGCTATGTCAACTCCGCCAATCTCGGTATCCCGGTGGCCGTACACGTCCTGGGCGACACCTCCTTCGTCATCACCGTCGCCCTCTTCCAGATGCTCTTCGTCGCGCCGGTGGTGCTCGTCCTCATCGATCTGGACGTACGGCGCGACACGCGCGGGCGCGCCGCCCGGATGCTCCAACTGCCCTTCCGCAACCCGATCATCGCGGCGTCCCTCGCCGGAGTGGCCGTGTCGGCGCTCGGCCGGTCCCTCCCGCCCGAGGCCACCGCGCCGCTCCAACTGCTGGGCGACGCCGCCGTCCCGGCCGCCCTCTTCGCGCTCGGCATGTCCCTCAACACCCGTGTGCGGGCGGACTCCTCCGCCCGCGCCGAACGCGGGCTGCTGGTGGCCCTGAAGATCGTGGCCCAGCCGCTGCTCGCCTACGCCGTCGGCCACTGGCTGTTCGGGCTGAGCGGCCACACCCTGTTCGCCGTCGTGGTCTGCGCGGGGCTGCCGACGGCGCAGAACGCCTTCATCTTCGCCGCCGAATACCGACTGGACACCGACCTCGCCAGGGACACGGTCATCCTGTCCACGTTCTGCTCGATGGTGTCGCTGACGCTGATCACGTGGCTTCTCGTCTGAGCAGCCATCTCACCTCGCCGTCGTGCCACTCGTCCGTGGGCTCCAGACCCGCCGCGCGTGCGACGGCCTTCGACGCCGCGTGGTCGGGGTGGACATGGGCCGCGACCTCGCGCACCGCCGGGAGCTGTACGAGCCGGCCGACCAGCCCGCGCGCCGCCTCGCCGGCGATACCCCGCCCCTGGAAGGCGGTCCCGACGACCCACGCGATGTTCGCGACCAGCCACGGCCGGTCCGGCCGGTCCGGCCCGCCCGGCCCGCCCGGCCCGCCCGGACTGCCCGGTCGGTCTGACCCGGCCGGGACGATCGTCGCCTGGACCGTTCCCACCAACTGCCTCCGCTCCACGCCCCCTTCGCCCGCCCGCAGCTCGATCACCCAGTTGCACCAGGACTCGGCCGGATCGGCAGGCCCCGCGGCCATGCGCGCGTAGCGCGAGCGCAACTCGTCGGCGGTCGCCGGCTCACCCCCGATGAAGGTGTGCAGCGCCGGGTCGGACAGCACCGCCGCCATCTCCCGCGCGTGCTCGACCCGCTGCGGCACCAGCACCAGCCGCTCCGTGCGGATGACTTCCGCCGCCACGCGGGTCATCGCCCGCTCCGTGGTGTGGGGGCTGGGTTCCGGTGTCGCACGAATTCGAGTCGTGGCTCATCCGGACCGGGCGGTCCGATCCACGGCCCCGTCACGACGGCGTGCAGCCGCCCGTGCCGGATCGCGAAGCGCGGCAGCGAGAGCCCGAACATCTCCGCCACGGCGGCGAGCGCCCGCCGTTCGCCCTCCCACTCGTCCTCGTCCCGCGGTCCGGCATCGGATCCCGGGTCGGGGAAGAAGTGCCGGGGGTCGAGCGCGTCCGGAAGATCCCCGGACCGCTCCGTCACCCCGCCACGCACCGTGAATCCGTAGCGCTCCCGCCCGTCTTCGCAGTAGGAGAAGTGAAAGGCGTCAGGGAACGCCTCGGACTTCTCATCCGATGTCTCGCACCACACCAGCACCGACCGGCCGCCGTCCCGCGACGCCCGCTCGCCCAGCGGGCTCACCCGCCCCGGCCGGAACGACTCCCTGCCGTCCCCGAACACGAAGCTCCAGCCGGCGCCCCGATCCTGGCCACCGTCCCCACCGCCCCCACCGCAGGAGCCGATCCGGTGCGGAGCGTCCCGCGCCGGGCCGTGCCACGGGTTGGTCTCCGCCCCGTTGCACGGAGGCAGCAGCGCCCCGCCGCCCAGCCGTTCGGCCAACTCCGTCGGTGAGACGCCCTCGGCGAGCAGGAAGCGGTACGAGCGCCGGCGCCGTGCGCGATCGGCCAGCCACGCGAGCCCGTCCGCCACCGCCGCGGGACGCGCCCCCGAGTCCCGCTCCGCGGGCCCGGCGGCCCCGGCGCCCCGGGGCGTCGAGAGGACACGCCGGCCGCGCTCAGGTGTGACGATCGGGCCGAGGACCGGATCGGCGAGCAGCCCTATGGGGGCGACATGGTCGTCCTCGTACGGCTCCCAGTCGGCCAGCGCCGCCTCCACCGTGTGCCACGCACCGTCCGTGTCACCCCAGCGCGCCCGCTCACGCGCCGCGACGACCGCCTCGCCGAACGGGCCGGGCGGCTCGTACGCGTACGTACGCTCGCGGATCCGCGCCAGCAGCGCGCCGGCCCGCTCCCGCTCACCCTCGTCGAACGGGGCCAGGAACCGGGTGTCGTCGCCGCTGTTGGTGCGGAGGTGATCCACCGCCGCGAGAGGGGCGAACTCCCGCCCGGCCAGCGGGTCTTCAAGAGGACCACGCCCGTTGAAGTAGCCACCCCGGCCGAGCATCGCCATCAGTTGGAGGTGCAGCTTCGCGGCGCGCGGTCTGCCGTACTCGACCGCCTCGGCCAGCACCGCCAGCTGACGGTCGACATCCTCACCGGCCAGACAGGCCACGCGCGCCCGCTCCACGGACGCGTCGAGTGCGCCCGTCGTGTCGTTGACGAAGCCGGGGTCCGCGCCGTTGCCCCGGTGGAACCCCACATACACGGACCGCATGAAGGCGCCGAACGACTCGTGACGCTCCGGATACTCGCCCAGATAGCCGCGGTAGACGTAGAGCGCCCATTCCCCGTCCGCGTTCACATCGCCCGGATCGAGCAGGACATCGGTCATGTCCGAGTCGAGCGAGAGCTGAAGGGCTCTGCTCCACATGCCGGCCGACAGGACCTCCTGCGCCGAGGAGGCGGCTGTCAGGCTCCTCTCGGCGGCCGCCTGGAAGCCCATGGCATCCCGGTGCCAGTGGACGCCCTCGGTCGTGCCCAGCAGATAGACCGCGATCCCGGCCGGCCGCCAGCCGTCGGAGACCGCCAGGAACGAGCGGTACGACGGAGGCAGCCCCGCACCGAGCCGCCGCTCCAGCGCGGTGATCCGCTCCTCGTCGGCAGGCGGAAATCCGAGCCCCGCCTCGATCTCCTCCAGCCAGTCCGCCCCGTCCTCCTCCGCTTCCTCCCTCGTGCTCGGCGCGGCCGCCCACTCCGCGGTCCACCGCTCCAGAAAAGGTCCCCACCCCACGTTGTCCATGTGACTGATAGTGACATCGACCACTGACAATCGGTCGCGCACCGGGCGGACCGGGGTCAGAGCCACCGCGCCGGATCGGTGCCCCACATCGACGGCGGACCGGCCCAATCGCCGGGCCCACCCTCGTAGTCGACCGGCGACCGGACGTACCGCAGCCGGCCGTACGGCGAGGCTGTCTCCGCCATCCACACCTCTGGGTCGTTCTCCTCGGCGCGGTCACTCGCCGGCTCCGGCCGGAGGTCACGCATCAGCCACGACGCGGTCCCCGCGAGCGAGAGCCGTAGCTGCCGGCCCGCCCCGTCGCACTGTCGCCCGGTGAGCGCGCGCAGGACAGCCGCCGCGAGGAGATAACCGGTGCTGTGGTCGAGTGCCTGCGCGGGCAGTACGCCGGGCCGGCCGTCCGCTCCCCGCTCGACGAGGGCGATCCCCTTCGCCGCCTGCACCAGGGAGTCGAACCCTCGCCGCTCCCGCCACGGCCCCGTCCAGCCCCAGGCGTCGAGCCGGGCCACGATCAGTCCGGGATGCCGCGCCGACAGGGTGTCAGGGGCGAGGCCGTACCGGTCCAGCGAGTCGGCGCGGTAGCCGAGGACCACGACGTCGGCCGAGTCGAGAAGTCCGTCGAAGACCGCCGGATCGGCCGGGTCGCCGAGGTCCAGCCGGGTGGAGCGCTTGCCGAACCCGGTGTCGGCGTGCGCCTTCGGGTCCTCGGGCAGCAGGGGCGGGTCGACGCGCAGCACGTCGGCGCCCAGCAGCCCGAGCGTACGGGTGGCGACCGGCCCGGCGATGACCCGCGTCAGATCGAGGACCCGGACCCCCTGCGCGGGCAGCGACGTGTCCCCTTCCGGCAGACGACGGCCGGACGCAGTGCCCTCACCGCCCGTCACCGGCCGGCTCTCGATCAGCGGCCACCTCCCGGGACCGGGCTCGGCCACGGCCACCGCCAGCCCGCCCGCCTCGTACACCGTCTCCTGGACCCAGCGGGCGGGGCATGTCCGCAGCTCCTGGGCCAGCCGCTCACGGAGCGCGCCGTCGTCGTCCCCGTCGTCCGGGATGCCCAGCGCCGACAGCAACCGGGCCCGGTGGTGGGGGTAGTTGGCATGCGTACGCACCCAGCCGTCGGCCGTGGGCCAGAACGAGGAGAGCGGAGCGAACGGGGACCAGGTCCGCCCGTCGATCCGCAGCAGCCGCTCGCTGACGAACGCCGCCCCGACGGCCGCCTCGTGCACCCGTACCGGCGGCATCCGCCCCCCGGAGCGCCGCGCCACCAACTCGGCGGCGGCGAGGGAACAGACCCCCACGCTCGCCCGCGCCAACTGCCGTACGGGCAGCCGGGACGGCAGCACGTCCGGAGCGGGTACGTACGTCACCAGCCGCGCCGATTCCGGGGCGCCCCCGAGGGCGCTCCAGGCGTGCGCGGTCGCCGCGTCGATGTCCTGTGTCACGGAGTCCTTTGTCACGGACGACGCTCCCTACGGTCCTGTCAGTGGCAGATGCCAGAATTTCCATCATGTCTCTCACCGACCTGACTTTCGACCGCTGGCGCGCGCTGGACTGGGACGCGGCGCACCACCACGCGCGGGAGGCCGCACGCCTGGCGGACGGCCGGCTGGTGGAGTTCGACGGCACGCCCCACCTGGGCGGTGTGCTGCACCGCGCGGTGATCGAGCGCGAGGGACGGCGGTTCGCGCTCATACCCGGCGGCGAGGTGACGGTGGGGTTCGACCTGGACGCCTGGCGGCCCCTGCCGGAGCAGCTCGACTCGTACCGGACGGAGAGCCTCGCCGGCGGGTTCGGCTTCGACGACGACCTCGCGGCGTATCTCGCGCGCCACCTCAGCCCGCGTCGTACGGCCACGGTGCCCACCGTGCTGATGGCGGTGGAGCCGGAGGAGCTTCCCGAGGAGGCCGAATCCGTCACGGAGTTCCTGACGGAGCGGGGTCTGCGGCTGCCGGGTCCCGACGAGTGGGAACACGCCTGCGGGGCGGGCGCGGCGACGCTGTTCCGCTGGGGCTCCGCCTGCCCGCTGGATCTCGCCCCGTACGGCGACGACCACGACGACCCGGCCGGTCCGCGGCACCGGCCGAACGCCTTCGGTCTGCACATCGCCCGTGACGTCTACGAGTCGGAGGCGACGTCCGATCGGGGGTCGGTCTACGGCGGCGACGGCGGCGAGGCGGTCTGCGGTGGCTACGGCTCCTTTGTGTCGTGGCTGCCCCTGGCGACCGCCAACCACAATCCCGGCATGGCCGAATTCCTCAACGGCCCCGAGGGCGACGACCTGAGCGACGAGTTCGGCGTCCGCCCCGTCCTCGACCTCAGCTGACCGGGTCGCGCCGCCGTTCCCACCGGAAGATCCGATCAATCGCGGTGGCCGATTCGTGTTCCTCGTATCCCTGTTGAGGGCTCTCGGTACCAGGAGAGAGGTCAAGGGGGACATTTTGTCATGGAGGAAAACTAATCTTCGGATAGTTCAGCGCCGACCCTTGACCCCCCTATACCTCCGATGTTCACTACGCCTGACGACGCCGCCGCCTCGTCGTAAATTCCCGCTTCGCTCAGCCAGCGCCCCCGGGCGCACCGAGAGAGGACCGGATAGTGCGTCTTGTGTCCCGCGCCCTGATCGCGCTCGTCCTGGCGGCCATGTCGCTCGTCGCCGTACCACAGCCCCCACCGGCCGAGGCGGCGACGACACCCACGTCGGCCCAGGCCCCCGCCCCGGCCGCCGCCGCGCCCCTGACCAAGGTCCTGGTCTTCTCCAAGACCGCCGGGTTCCGGCACTCGGCGATCCCGGCCGGCATCGCCGCCGTCCAACGGCTCGGCGCCGCCAACGGGTTCACCGTCACCGCCACGGAGGACGCCGGCGCGTTCACGACCGCCAACCTGGCGCAGTACCAGGCGGTGATCTGGCTCTCCACCACCGGCGACGTGCTGAACGCCGCGCAGCAGACCGCCTTCGAGTCGTACGTCGCGAACGGCGGCGGCTACGTCGGCGTGCACGCCGCCTCCGACACCGAGTACGACTGGCCCTGGTACGGCGGCCTGGTCGGGGCGTACTTCGCCTCGCACCCCGCCACCCAGCAGGCCACCGTCAAGGTCGAGGACCGCGCGTCCGTCTCCACCTCGCATCTGCCGCAGCGCTGGACCCGCACCGACGAGTGGTACAACTACCGCGCCAATCCGCGCTCGGCGGTGAAGGTGCTCGCGAGCCTGGACGAGACGTCGTACACCGGCGGCACCATGGGCGACCATCCGATCACCTGGTGCCAGGACTATCGGGGCGGCCGCTCCTGGTACACCGGCCTCGGCCACACCGAGGAGTCGTACGCGGACCCGGCCTTCACCACCATGCTCCTCGGCGGCATCCAGACGGCGGCGCGCGCCAAGGCCGCCGACTGCCGCCCGGAGACCGGCTACACGCCGCTGTTCGACGGCAGCCAGGCCAGCCTCGACAAGTGGCGGCAGGCCGGCGCCGGAAGCTTCAGCCTCGCCGACGGCACGCTCTCCTCGGTCGGTGGCATGGGCCTGCTCTGGTATCCGGTGACGCCGTTCGCCGACTACTCGCTCAAGGCCGACTGGATGATGCCGGGCGACGACAACGGCGGCGTCTTCATCGGCTTCCCCGATCCGCAGGGCGACCCGTGGAAGCCGGTCGACCTCGGCCACGAGATCCAGATCGACGCGTCCGACGGTGACCCGACCCGTACCACCGGAAGCGTCTACAGCTTCAAGGCCCCCGACACGGCGGCCCGCACCGCCGCGCTCAACCCGCCCGGGACCTGGAACAGTTACGAGATCGCGGTGCACGGCAAGCACGTCGAGATCTGGCTCAACGGCGTGAAGATCAACGACTACACCAGCACCCGTGACATCGCGCTCGGCCACATCGGGCTCCAGAACGACGGCGCCGGTCTGGACATCAACTACCGCAACGTCCGCATCAAGCAGGACGGCGCGCAGTCCACCGATCTCGCACGGGGCAGGCCCGTCACGGTCACCAGCGTCGAGCCCGGCAGTACGCACGCGGGCGCCAACGCGGTCGACGGCAACTCCACCACCCGCTGGGGCAGCGCGTACGCCGACCCGCAGTCGATCACCGTCGACCTCGGCGGCGTCCGTACGCTCCAGCAGGTCCGGCTCAACTGGGAGACCGCCCACGCCACGGCGTACACGGTCCAGACGTCGACGGACAACGCCACCTGGCGCACCGTCAGCACCGTCACGGCGGGCAACGGGGGTCTCGACGAGATCGCCGTGAGCGGCACCGGACGGTACGTACGGGTCCAGGGCACGGCGCGCGCCACGCAGTGGGGCTACTCCCTCTGGGACCTGAACGTGTTCGGCACCAACTAGGACCTGTCCGACCCGTACCGAGCCCCATCCCCCGATCGACCTGGCACGCGGCACTCCGCCGCGCGCCGGGCCGTCGGGGCGCGCCCCCACACCCGCGATCGGCCCCTGGAGGTTCCGTGTTGTCGCGCGCTGTCGCCTACCTGACCGCCCTGTTAACCCTGTCCGCCCTGCTGCTCGCGCCCGGTGCCGTGGCGGCCGACCCGGACGCCGGCCAGAGACCCGCGGCCCTGACAACTGCCCAGAAAGCCCAGAAAGCGGACCGGAAAGCCGCCGCGCCCCCGCCCACCAGCGGCTTCGAGAAGGTCAAGCTCGACGGCGGTCTGGGTATGGGGGAGCCGATCGAGCTCTCCGTACTGCCCGACGGCAAGGTCCTCTACATCAACCGCGGCACCAGCGCGGCCGGTGGCCAGGTCCGTCTCTACAACCCGGTCACCAAGTCCACGACGGTCGCGCTGACCATCCCGCTGGACGCCCGTTTCGAGGACGGGCTGATCGGCATCACCCTGCACCCGAAGTTCGCCACGACCGGCTGGGTGATGCTCTTCTACTCGCCCAAGAGCACCCCGCTGGTGAACCGGATATCCCGGTTCACCTTCAGCCAGAGCACCAACACGATCGCCCCGTCCAGCGAAGACATGATCATCGAGTGGCCGACCGAGCGTGAGATGTGCTGCCACTCGGCCGGCTCCATGTCCTGGGACACGGCCGGGAACCTCTACTTCGCGGTCGGCGACAACACCAACTCCGGTGGCGACGCGCAGGGCATGGCCCCGATCGACGAACGCCCGTCCCGGCACGCGCAGTTCGACGCCCAGCGCACCTCCGGCAACGCGAACGACCTGCGCGGCAAGATCAACCGTATCCATCCGGAGGACAACGGCACCTACACCGTCCCGGACGGCAACCTCTTCGCCAAGGGCACCGCGGGCACCCGCTCCGAGGTCTATGTGATGGGCGTACGCAACCCCTACCGCGTCTGGGTCGACAAGAAGGCGAACAACACCCTGTACTGGGGCGAGGTCGGCCCCGACGCCGGCGCCACCATCCCCGCGCGCGGCCCGGCGGCGTACGACGAGTTCAACCGGGCCACCGGCCCCGGCAACTACGGCTGGCCGTACTGCGGCGGCAACAACGTGGCCTACAACGACTGGGACTTCGCGGCCAACCAGCCCCGCGGCTGGTTCCCCTGCGGTGGCGGCACCGGCCCGGTCAACAACTCCCCGCGCAACACGGGCATCCAGCAACTGCCGCCCACCAAGCCGTCGTTGGTGTGGGAGCAGCACGGCGGCAGCAAGGAGTGGCCGCAGCTCGACAATCCGGGCGGCTGCGGTTCGCCCAACCACACCGAGGTCTACCACTACGACGCGAATCTCAACTCCGACGTCAAGTGGCCCCAGTACTACGACAACAAGCTGCTGATCTCGGAGTACTGCCGCAACTGGATCAAAGAGGTCCAGTTCAACAACGGCAACGCGAGCACCGGTACACCGACCGCCATCGAGCCGGTCCTGGACGGCATGAAGCTCGTCCACCCGATCGACATGGAGTTCGGCCCGGACGGCTCGCTGTATCTGCTCGAATACGGCAGCGGCTACTTCTCGGGAGCCGAGGACGCCGGGCTCTACAAGATCAACTATGTGCAGGGCGGCCGGTCACCGCTCGCCAAGGCGGCCGTGAACAAGGACAACGGACTCGCGCCGCTGGCCGTGACGTTCTCCAGCGCCGGCAGCAGCGACCCGGACGGCAATCCGCTCAGCTACGCGTGGGACTTCACCGACAACGGCAGCACCGACTCCACCGCCGCCAACCCCTCCTTCACCTATCCGTCGAACGGCAACTTCCAGGCGAGACTCACGGTCAGCGACGGCACCGGTCGCACCGGCACCGCGACGGTCCCGGTCGTCGTCGGCAACAACCGCCCCACACTGACGATCTCGCAGCCACCGGCGGGCAGCGCGTTCGAGTGGAACGAGAACGTCACCGTCACCGCGTCGGCGACCGATCCTCAGGACGGCACGATCGACTGCTCGAAGGTGATCGTACGGATCGCCCTGGGCCACCAGGAGCACGCGCACGAGGTAGCCGAAGGCACCGGATGCTCCACGACCTTCAACACCGGACCCATCCACTCCGGTCTCGACGCCACGCAGTTCTACGTGGTGCGGGCCAGCTACACCGACAAGGGCGCGGCCGGCACCGTACCGCTCACCGGCGAGAAGGAACTCAGCCTGTGGCCCAAGAAGTGGCAGGCCGAGCACTACGCGCAGCTGTCGGGCCCCCAGATCATCACGGCCGCCGGAGCCGAGGGCGGCAAACGCCTGGGCGACGTACAGAACAACGAATGGGTCAAGTACCACCCGGTGAGCCTCAAGGGCGTCACCGGGATCAAGGCGCGGGTCTCCTCCGACAAGGCGGGGAACGTCGCGACCTTCCGGTACGACTCCGTCACCGGACCGGTGGTGGCGCGGGTGACCGTGCCCAACACCGGTGGCTGGGAGACGTACTCCGAGATCAGCGTGCCCGTCACGGGCGCCGTGGAGCAGCCGCGCGATCTCTTCGTGGTCTTCACCGGCGGCTCCGGCGCCATTCTCGACCTCGACAGCTACACCTTCACCGGGCCCGGCATCAGCCGCCCCGCCACCCTGACCGGCCGTGGGAGTGACGCACAGTGATCATCGCGAGATCAGCCAGAAGACCCGGGACGGCGGGCACGGGAACGCGCGCCGCGCGCTTCACGAGAACGCGGCCCGCCCGCTCCACGACAACGCGCACCGCACGCCTCCTCGGCGCGTTCCTCGTCCTCGTCTGCATGGTGACCGGCCTGTCGGGCGTGTCCGGTGTGTCACCGGCCGTGGCCTCACCCACCGACCACGCCTTCAACTCCTCCACCGGCATGCTGAACGTGGACTACGCGAAGTACATGTCCAAGCACGACATCGTCTACAACCGCCCGACGACCGACCCCAAGCACGGCCTCACGGTCGGCAACGGCCGTACGGGCGCGATGGCCTGGCAGAACAACGGCCTCAACATGCAGGTGTCCGGCGTGGACACCTCGCAGCAGACCGCCTTCGGCGCCGGGCTGCTCAACCTGTCCACCACCCCGGCGATGGACAGCGGCTACTCGACCTTCCAGCAGCGCCTCAACCTCTACGACGGCACCCTCACCACCAAGTACGACAACAACCGCACCGTCACGGTGATGGGCCAGCCCAACTCCGAGGTCATGGGCATCCATGTGGAGGACTCCCGCTCCGGGGTGTCCGCGATCACGCTGGACCTGAGCCTGTGGGACGTCGCCAACCTCGGCAACAGCGGTGACGTGCCCGACATCAACACCTGGCGGACCGTGTCCACGTACGCGGATTCCACCGGCGCCGGACTCAGCCGGGGCCAGTCGGACCCGCAGAACTTCGGCTACACGCTCGGCGCGACCGTGGAAGGCGCCGCGTACACCGCGCGCGTCGTGGACGGCCGCAAGGTGCGGCTGTCGATCACGCCGGACTCCAGCTACACCATCTGGTTCACCGCGAGCAGCCGGCTCAACGCGCCGAGCCACAACTCGGTCACCGAGGCCAAGCGCGCGCTGGCGGCCGTCAAGACCACCGGATACCCGAACACCAACACCGCCTATCTCAACTGGTGGCACGCGTTCTGGCAGAAGTCGTTCGTCCAGTACTCCAACGGGTCCCGCGAAGCGGACTACATGGAGAACGTCTACTACCTCTCCACGTACATGATCGCGGCGGCCGGATACGGAAACTATCCCGCCCACTTCATCAACGGCGTCTTCCGGGCCACCGGGGACGCCACGAAATGGAGCAACGCGTACTGGTTCTGGAATCAACGGGACATCTACAACTCGTTCCTGGCCTCCAACCACACCGATCTCATGGCCGGGTTCAACAAGCTCTACAGCCGGAACTTCGACGCGCTGAAGGCGTACACCCGCACCCGGTACAACGTGGACGGCATCTGGGTGCCGGAGACGATGGGCTGGGACGGCAACGCGCGCGGCACGGTCAACAGCGACTACACCAACAACATCTGGTCGACCGGCACCGAGGCCGCGTACAACATGTACCTCCAGTACACGTACACGAACGACACCAACTACCTGCGGAACACGGCCTATCCGTTCATGCGCGAGGTCGCCAAGTTCTACCAGGCCAAGCTGTCGTTCAACAGCTCGACCGGTAAGTACTACGTGGCGTCGTCCCACTCGCACGAGACGTACTGGAACGTGCCGAACGCGATCACGGACCTGGCCGCCGTACGCACCCTGTTCCCGCTCGCCATCAAGGCGAGCAACCAGCTGGGCCTGGACGCCTCCCTGCGTCCGCAGTGGCAGAACATCCTGGACAATCTGATCGCGTATCCGTCCGACACGAACGCGAACACCTATCTGCCGCACACCCCGCCGATCGCGCAGACCCGGAACAACGAGAATGTCGCGGCCGAGCTGATCTGGCCGTACGACCTCACCGGCATCGGCTATCCCGACCAGCAGAAGGCGATCAACACCTGGAACGTCAGGCCCTTCCCGTACGGAAACGTCTGGGCCAACGACGCGATCCAGGCCGCCAGACTCGGGCTCGGAAATCAGACGCTCCAGGGTCTGAAGACCATGCTGCAGAAATACCAGAACTATCCGAACGGCATGACCAGCAACACCAACGGCGTCTTCGAATATCTCGGCGTACACCTGGCCGCGACGAACGAGTCGCTGCTCCAGTCGTACAACGACAAGATCCGGGTCTTTCCCGCCGTCCCCACCGATTCCACCTTCGTCGGCAAATTCAGCCTGCTGGCCAAGGGCGGATTCATGGTCAGTTCGGAGAGGGAGGCCGGAGAGGTCAAGTACGTCGGACTGAAAAGCCAGTTCGGTAACGCGGCCCGCGTCGTCAACCCCTGGGGTACGCAGGAGGTCAGGGTACGCAGGACCTCCGACAACGCCGTCGTGACGACCACCAGCAGCGCCGAGATCACCTTCAACACCGGCTCGAACGAAGTGTACGTCGTCGA
Source organism: Streptomyces sp. NPDC057307 (assembly GCF_042667665.1). Classification (NCBI taxonomy): domain Bacteria; kingdom Bacillati; phylum Actinomycetota; class Actinomycetes; order Kitasatosporales; family Streptomycetaceae; genus Streptomyces; species Streptomyces sp. NPDC057307. The sequence continues at coordinate 28,824 of NZ_JBHUZM010000032.1, forward strand.
GCGGACGGCCAAGCCGCTCAGCTCCTACACCCAGACCCAGCTCACCGGCACCGCGAACCAGGGCATGAAGTCCCTGGCCGGCACCAGCTCCACGCTGGGGTCGAACGCGACGGCCGACCCGATGGTGAACAACACCGCGCTGACGTACGACAGCAACTGGCACCTCACCACCAGCCGTGGCTACGGCGACTACAACGACGACAGCCACCACAGCAACACGGTGAACGCGGTCGCGTCGTACACGTTCAACGGCACCGGGGTGGAGTACCTGTCCGAGCGCAACGGCGACATGGGGACCGTCGACGTCTATCTCGACAACGTCTTCCAGGCGACGGTCAACCTCCGCGCCGACGGCGCGAGACAGGTCCAGCAGGTCGTCTGGCAGAAACAGGGGCTCACCCGCGGTTCGCACACGATCAGGATCGTGAACCGCGGTACGGCCGTCGGGATGGTGGACGCGCTGCGTATCACCCCCTGACAGGCCGCCCATGACTGTGGCCCCGCGCGGAGGGACGCCGCGCGGGGCCACACCCGTGAAAGCGGGGCCGCACCCGTGAAAGGGCCACGCCCATGGAAGGCGGGCGCTACGTCACCACGGCGCGGGCGCCGGCGGGGCGACCACCGGCGGGCGGTCGTCGCATGTGATCGTGTTCGGCAGCAGCCACGGCGCGAGCCACGACTCCGTGCCCCGGCCCCCGTCGTTGCCGCCGAGGTCGGTGAGCGCGAACTCCGACCCGGCGGGCGTGAAGTTGAAGGAACCGCAGTTGTTGACGCCGACGGCGCCGACATCGCGCGCGTCCACGTTCTCGAAGGACGCGGACCCCTTCACCCGGGCGCTGACCGCCGACGTACCGGTCCCGTCGATCCTGACGTCCTTGAAGCGGACGCCGTCGATCGCGTACAGGTCCTTCACCGCGTAGTCGCTGACCAGCATGATCGCGTTGTACGTGCTGTCGAGATAGCGGTCGCCGGTCACCCGGATGTCCGCGTCGATGTCCTTGTCGAGCGCGTAGAGCCAGATGGCACCCAGTCCGATGTTCCAGTTCAGCTCGTAAGTCCCGGCGCGCACCGTGGTGTTGTCGGTGAAGTTCAGCGCCCCGGTGAAAGCCTCGGCGCCGAAGCGGGACCCGGCGTGCAGCGCGCTGCCCTCCCGGACCGGGTCGGCGACCAGATTGGCCGAGACGGTGTTGTCCGTGCCGCCGTAGACCGCGATGCCGTTGGCCAGCACCGGTGACTGCACGGTGTTACGGGTGAACGTGTTCCGCGCGTTGGCGGTCTTCTCCGACCACATCGCGAGGCCGTCGTCCCCGGTGTTGCGGACGAAGTTGTCGGACACCGTCGAATTCACCACGCCGGTATGGAAGTTGAGGGCGTCCGCGATCTGGTCGACGACGATGTTCCCGGACACGCGGACGTTCGACATCGGCCCGTCGAACCAGAGGCCGACCTTGGTGTGCCGGATGTGCAGGCCCTTGATCGTGGAGTCGCTCATCGCGCCGCCGACGCCGTTGACCTGGTCGGTGTCGATCCGTTCCCGTACGTCGCCCTCGATCGCGAAGCCGGACAGATGGACGTTACGGCTCCCGCCGTCCGCCGCGTCCTTGCCGTAGAAGCCGACGCCGGTGTGGACCGAACCGTCGGGGGCGGGCCGGTCGAGGGTGACCTGGCGGCCCTTGACGACCGTGTGCCAGTTGCCCGCGCCCTCGATGGTGACGTCGTCCACGACGATGTGCCGGTTCACCTGGTAGGTGCCGGGCGGGAGGTAGACCGTGAGGTGCTTGCGCTTCGCGTAGGCGATCGCTCTGTCGAACGCGTCGGCCGAGTCCCGCCGGCCCGACGGATCGGCGCCGAACAGCAGCACGTTCGCGGCGACGAGCCGGACGTGCGGCGCGCCGACCAGCTCCGAGTCGAGCAGGTCCACCACGGTCCAGTCGGCCTTGCTGCCGGCCGGGACCGTCAGCCGTACCTTGTCACCGGCGCGGTATGTCTTGCCGAGCTTGAGCCGCTGTTCGTCGTAGAAGTGGCTCGGGCGGAACGGCTTCGTGATGACCGGCGCGGGGGTGGTCGCGGCCGGCACGCACGCGCACTCGGTGATCCACCAGTCGGGGTGCAGCAGATCGGCGCCGGGGTCGTTCGAGAACGGGTACTGGTTGTAGAGCCACGCGTACTGCGAGGTGAGCGTCATGGTCTGACGGCCCTTGCCGTTGACTGTGACATCGAGGGGCGCGGTGATGCCGCCACCGCCGGGCGCGTCCGGAATGCTGTAGCGCACGGTGATCGCGTTGGCCGCGCTGGGCAGGGTGAACTCGACGTACTGCTTGGGCGTCAGCTTCACCGCCGTTCGGCCGGACGCCTCGGACGGCAGCGTGTACGCGGTCCGGTCCGGTCCGATGACCGCGCCGTTCGTCGCTACGCTCTCCGCCTCCTGCTCGGCGAAGCCGACACGGGCGCCCCGGTCGGAGACGAGCGCGGGGTCGAGGGCGGCGCGGGTGACGACGGGGCCGTTCGTACGGGGTCCACCGTCCGGCGGCGCGGCGAGTGCGGTGCCACCACCGCCCAGCAGGCCGACGGTCAGACCGAGCCCGACTGCGGCGGCGGTCAACGAGGTCCACGACATCTAAAGCTCGATTCTCTTGGGGAGGGCGAACGTCTGTGGGGCTGACGCTCGGCGGAGCGGACGCCGTGGGGGTGAGGTGGACATTAGGACCGCCGTGCCTCGCTCCACAAGATGCCTGCGAGCTGTTTTCGTGACTCTGCGACTCAACTGCGCGTGTGAGTCGACTTCTTGCGTCGAGCGTCAAGATCGTTTACGAGTTCCCGGCGCCCGGCATAGTGAGGGCTTCTCCCGCGCGTCAGCACGGGTAGGCAGGGCCAGGCCGGCCCGCCGGGAGAAGAAGGTGACGATGGACGCCACAAGCCAGGAGAGCTTCCTGGAATTCGTACGGAACAGGTCGACCGCTCTGCTGAGAACGGCCGTGCTGCTCAGCGGAGGCGACCGCCACGCGGCCGAGGACCTGCTGCAGAACGCCCTCATCAAGGCCGCCGGCCGCTGGCACCGGATCGACGAACCGGAGGCGTACGTACGGCAGATCCTCTACCGGCAGCAGGTCAGCCGGTGGCGGCTGAAGGGCCGCCGCAAGGAACTCTCCGTCGCCGAACCGCCCGACCCCGGCGCCGACACGCGCACCGGCGCCGTCGGTGCCGACACCACCGGTGCGGCGGAACTGCGCCTCGTGATGCGCGAAGCGCTGTCCCGGCTCACCGCGCGGCAGCGCGCCGTACTCGTCCTGCGCTACTTCGAGGACCTGCCCGAGGCCGACGTCGCGCGCCTCCTCGGCTGCTCCGTCGGCACGGTCCGCTCCACCACCCACCGCTCACTCGCCCGCCTGCGCGTCCTCGCGCCCGAACTCGCCCTGCTCGACCCGTCGTCGTCCGACGCCGGGCAGCAGCGGACACCGCCGTCCCGCGACTTCGCCCCTGTGGAGGTACGACCGTGAACGTCGAGGAACTCGTACGGGCCTCGCTGCGTGAGCAGGCCGCCGGCACCGTGTCCCCGCCGAGCGACTTCGCCGGCCGGATCCTCACCGCGCGGCGCCGCCGCACCCGGCGCACCGTCACCGGTGTCGCCGCCGCCACCGTGCTCGTGGTCGCCGTCGCGGTGGGCGTGCCCGTCGCGCTCGACTCGGGCGACGGGCCCACCCAGTTGGCGAGCGAGGTCTCCCGGGGGGAGACACTCACCCAGGTCGACCAGTCGCCGCCGCGCGACCTGATCGCGGCCGGCGACCAGGCGCTCGCCGCGTACTTCACCATCCGCAAGGTCGAGCAGCCCAACCGCGACCAGATCATGACCCGTACCTACTCCCTGCTGGACCAGAGGACCGGAAAGTACGAGGTCGACGCGCGCTGGGCCTATGTGGCGGTCGCGCCCGGCATGCGTACGGCGGCGGTCCTGGAGCGCCAACTGCCCGCCACCCGCATAGGAGTTCTGGATCTCCTCACCAAGAAGGTGACGCGCTGGATCCCGGTGGAGGGAGCCGGGGGAGGCGTCGGCGCGGTCGAGTTCTCGCCGGACGGCAAACGGCTGATCGCCACGACGTACGACCGGAACCCGGACCGCCTCTCCTGGTCGAAGAGGATCGAGGTCACCGACGCGGACGGGAGCGCGATGCGGCCGCAACCCGTCTACTCCCGCACCGGGTTCGCGATCGTCGACGTCGGGACGGGCGACTCCGACTGGCACGAGGTGCCGCCCCACCGGATCCCGGGCATGGGGCGAGACGTCGAATCCGGTGAGAGATTCCATTTCAACAGCGACGGCACGCTGGTGTACGAGCCCGCCGTCATCGCCGAGGACGTCAGTCTCATCGGCGGCGGCGACGGCGACGGCGGCATGTCGGCGTACGAGCCCGGCAAGGCGGACCCGGGCCGGATCTTCCGCGACCTGCGGGGCCGGAAGGTGCCCGCGCCGCCGAAGGAGAGGTACGTCGACCTCAAGCTGGCCCCGGCGGGCCTCTCCCCGAACGGTGAACTCGTCGCGGGCCCCTTCGCCGGCGGCGGGCGTACGACGGCCACCGAGGTCCTCGACCCGAAGACCGGCGAGCGCGTGGCCAAGCTGAAGGGCCAGGAACTCCTCGCCTGGGCCGACGACAAGCGGCTGATCGCCTGGGACATCGCGGCCGGCGGCAACGAGTTCGAGAACCGGCTGGTGCTGGTCACGATCGGCAGCGACCGGGTGGTTCCGCTGAGCGGAGCCCGTACCCCGAAGGACTACGCACCGGGCCGCTGGGAACCGGTCCTCGCCAGGCGCTGACGCCGGATTCTCGGGGCCGGGACCGTCGGGGGGCGGCCCCGGCGCCACCGCGGCAGCGTCGGCAGCCACGGCGCGGCGCCGACCAGGAGCAGCAGTGACAGCACGGGCACGCGCCACCAGGACGACAGGTGCGCCGGGGGCGGGGACGGAGTCTCCGCGACCCACGGGCGGGCCGTCTTCGACCACGCCACGAACGCGTCACCGATCGGGATCAGACCGAAGGCGTAACGCTTCGTCCACGGGGTGCTGACCGGCAGGCCGAGCAACTCCCCGTAGTTGGCGATCCCTTCGGCCAGCGAGGCGTCGCCCTGGACCTGCGCGGCGCCGAGCGTGACGACCGTCGCCGACAGGCTCACGCCGAGGGGAAGCGGTCCGGAGTCGACATCGGCCGGGCCGTCCATGCCCTCGGGGTACTCACGCGTCGTGGGCCCGAGGCCGAGCGGCGACACGACATAGCGGTCGCGGAAGATCGTGTACTGCTCGCGGGCGAAATCCGGTTCTATCTCGACCAGGAACCGTTGGATGATGCTCTGCGAGGTTCCCCTGGCCACCTCGACAGGGTCGCCGGTGTCGGGGGTGACGCGGTGCGGCAGCAGTCTCGTACGGGGGTCGAGACGCTGCCGCACCCCGTCGAGCCACCGCTCCACCGTGCCGGTGAACCGGGAGGGCAGCAGTGAGTCGTGCAGCCGCAGCGAGGCGGTGGCGACGGTCGAGTCGACGGGCCACGCCTGGCCCGGATACGCCGTCAGATACGGCGACTCGGAATCGTCGAACGCCGCGCCGAGAGCGGCGGAATCAGCCGCGAACCGGCGTGTCTGCGCGGCGTCGCGCTCACCGGCCGGCCGCAGCATCAACGTGCCGCCGCGCAGCCAGTTGGTCCAGCCACGGTAGAAGACCCCGTACGACGGGGTCAGTTCGGGACTGAACGCGGCCCGCCCGGCATCCGACTCCAGCCGCCCCAGCGCCCACCGCGCCTCCCGCAGGGCCTCGGCGCGCGCCTGGCCCGCCGGCTTCCGCATCCCCAACTCGACCCAGCTCAGCCCGTACAGGGCGTGCAGGAAGAAGTACCCCTCCGGGAACTGCTGTTGGGCGTCGTCACCTGCGCCGTCGTCCAAGGACGCCCGTATGAAGTCCAGTTGAGCACGCACCCCGACGGGCTCACCGCCCGCCCCACCCGTGGCGGGCGCCACGAACCGCACGGCCCCGACCAGCGCACACCCACTGACGAGCACGGCGACCACCAGGCGCGCCCGTCGCAGCACCTGGCGCGTGGTGGTGGTGGCTCGCTCCGGCATCCGCCGATCCTAGGTGGTTCGCGCGCCCGCCGTTCGGGGCGCGGCGTGCATGTGCTGTTCACCTGGCGGAGCCGTGGCGTTCCCGGCGGTGCAGGTCCCGGCGGGGTGGGATGGGGGGAATGAGACGTCGTGTGAGGGGTTGGGCCGGGCGCTCGGTCGTCGCGGGGCTCGGCCTGGTGATGGTGGGGTGTCAGATGGGTTCAGGGGCGGGAACGGGCTCCGGAAAAGGCTCCGGGGCGAGGGTGGCGCGGGCGGCGGGGGAGTGTGGGGCCGTCGATGTGTTCGTGTCCGGGCGGGACGGCTACGACACCTTCCGGATTCCGGCCGTCGTGGCCGTGAGGGAGCCGGGGTCCGGGCGGGACGTGCTGGTCGCGTTCGCCGAGGGGCGGCGGCTCGGGAAGGCGGACCACGGGGATGTGGATGTGGTGCGGCGTCTGTCGTACGACGGTGGGTGCACCTGGTCGGAGCTGCGGCCGGTCGCCGACGCCGGGCCGGACACGCTGGGCAACCCCGCGCCGGTGGCCGTCGGGGACGGCGGCCGGTTGGTGCTGCTGACCACGCGGAACGGCGGTGACGCCACGGAGTCCGCGATCATGACAGGGAAGGTCGCCCCGGAGGACGGCCGCCGGGTGTTCGTCCAGTCCAGTCCGGACGCGGGGGCCACCTGGTCCGCGCCGCGCGAGATCACCGCGCAGGTCAAGCGGGCCGACTGGCGCTGGTACGCCACCGGCCCCGGCCACGGCGTCGAACTGACCGCGGGCCCCGACGCGGGGCGACTCGTCGTCGGGGCGAACCACTCCGTGGCCCCCGCGGACGGGAGTACGGACACCGGAGCCGAGCCCCGCCACTACGCCGGACACTCCCTGCTCAGCGACGACGGCGGCGAGACCTGGCGGATCGGGTACGTGGACGTCGCCGGTGACGGCACCCACCATGTGAACGAGACGGCTGTCGCCCAACTCCCCGACGGAACCGTCTACTTCAACGCCCGCGACCAGAAGGGCAGCGCCCCGGGCAACCGGGTCCACGCCTGGAGCCGGGACGGCGGCGCGACCCTCGACGCCCCGTTCGAAGAGGTCGCCTCGATCACCGCGCCGCCCGTGCAGGGCAGCCTCCTCCAGGTGAGCGGGGACGCAGCCGACGCGCCGCTGCTGATGGCCTCGCCCGCCGACCCCCGCGACCGGACGTGGATGACCGTGCGCACGAGCCGGGACGGCGGCGCGACCTGGTCCGACGGATACCGGCTGTCCGACGCCAAGGCCGCCTACTCCGACCTGGTCCGACTGGACGACGAGCACGTCGGGATCCTCTACGAGACCGGGAGCACCACCCCGTACGAGGCCATCCGCTTCACCCCGCTCCCGGTCACCTCGCTGACGACCGACTGACGACCGGCAGGCCCAGTGACATGACGGACCGTCAGGTGCGGCGCCGTACGTCGTCGAGATAGCGCAGCACCGCCGCGACCCGGCGGTCCGTCTGGTCGGCGGGCGACAGGTCGAGCTTCGCGAAGATGCTGCGGATGTGTTTGTGGACGGCGCCGTCCGTGACGAAGAGCCGCCCGGCGATGGCGGAGTTGCCCAACCCCTCGGCCATCAGGGCGAGTACGTCGCGTTCACGGGGACTGAGCCGTTCCAGACGGGTGTCGTCGCGGCTGCGGGTGAACAACTGGGCGACGACATCGGGGTCGATGGCGGTCCCGCCGTCCGCCACGCGGTGCAGCGCGTCCAGGAACTCCTCGACGCGGCCCACCCGTTCCTTGAGGAGATACCCGAGGCCGGTGACGCCGCCGGTGAGCAGGTCCGTGGCGAAGCTCTGCTCGACGTACGCGGACAGGACGAGCACGGCCAGGTCGGGACGGCGGCGCCGGGCCTCGACCGCCGCGACGATCCCCTCGTCGGTGTGGGTCGGCGGCATCCGTACATCGAGGATGGCGACATCCGGCTTGTGCTCGTCGATGGCGTCGAGGATCCCGGCGGCGGTACCGGCGGTGGCCACCACGTCGAGGCCCTCCGCGCGCAGCAGGAGGGCGAGTCCTTCGCGCAGCAGCGGGTCGTCCTCGGCTATCACGATCCGCATGGGAGTTCCACCTCAAGGGTTGTGGGGCCGCCGGGAGGGCTGGCCACGGTGAGGGTGCCGTCGAGCGCCGCGATACGGCGGCGGATGCCGACCAGGCCGGAGCCGCCGTTCTCGTCCGCACCGCCCCGGCCGTTGTCGCCGATGCGCAGGCGCAGCCTGCCGCCACCGCCGCGTACCGTCACGGTGGCCTGCTCGGCGTGGCTGTGTTTGGCGATGTTGGTCAGCGCCTCGGCGACCACGAAGTAGGCGGTCGCCTCGACGGACGCGGCGCGCCGCTCGGGTGCCTCGACGTCGATCCGGCAGGGCACCGGACAGGACGCGGCCAGACCGGTGAGCGCGCCTTCGAGCCCGCGGTCGGTCAGCACGGGCGGCAGGATGCCGCGGGCGACCGAGCGGAGCTCGGCCAGTGCCTGCTCCGCGGAGCTGTGGGCGCGTTCGAGGAGTTCCTCGGCGCCTGCCGGATCGCGGGCGACCATGCGCCGCGCGGCGCCGAGCAGGATCGTGACGGTCACGAGCCGGTTCTGGGTGCCGTCGTGCAACGAGCGCTCGATGCGCCGCAGTTCGGTGGCGTGGGCGTCCAGGGCGGCTGCCCGGGTGGCGGTGAGTTCCGCGATCCGCAGCGACAGGTCGGCGTCGGGCCCGGCGGACAGCAGCTGACGCCCCGGCCTCGCCTGGAGCCTGGCCATGCCCGGTGTGAGGCCCAGGATGATGGCGATCCACCCCAGGCCCAGCAGGGCCACGGCGGCGACGTCGGACCAGCCGCGCGCGACTCCGAGTCCGATGGAGGCGCTGCTGGCGTCGTCGGGCATCAGCTGCCAGTAGAGGGGGAACGTGCTGTCGCGGATCGCGCAGAGCGGCAGCAGTACGCCGATCAGGCCCAGCAGCAGTCCGAGCGTCGCGTGGCGGACCAGCCAGCTCAGCTCGCGGCGGGTGGTGGGGTCGGTAAGGGCCGGGCGCAGTCGGGTCGGGGCGGGGCCGGGGCCGGCCAGTTCGGGGCCCCACCGGTTCAGCCTGCCGCGTTCACGGTCGGCGACGGCGTGCAGGAGGCGCAGCGTGAGGGGCGCCATGAGGAGGCCGATCCCGACCGGGGCGGCGACGACGGTGACGGCCAGCGACACCAGGGTGAGGAGCGCCAGCAGGGCCGTACCGAACCCGCCCGCGAGCCTTTCGAGCGCGACGAGGGCGGCGCCACCGGCGCGGACGACGATGTCGCGGATGTTCGTGTCGCGGACGCCGGTGCCGCGGACGCCGGTGTCGTGAGTGCGGGGCTCGTGGACGCTGTCCGGTCGGGGTGTGGTTTCTCGCGTGCCGGCCTCAACGGGCCCGCCGAGTTCGCCGTGTTGGGTCGACATCAACCTCTCCTTCGGCAGCGACCCTATGCGGCCGACCGGTCGGCAGCCAGCCGGACGGCCGAGGAGTACAGCCTGCTGTACCAACAACCGGGCGGCAGGCGGGCTCGGCCGCGAGGGGGGCCGGTTCATAGCGTCGGTGACGACAGCGAGAGCCCCTCCGAGCACACCGAGGAAGCACCCCATGACATACACCGACCCCTACCGTCCGACCGGCGCCGCGGGCAGCCCCGACGCGTTGCCGCCGACCGATGTCACCCGGGCCGGAGTGGCACGCACGCTGCTCTGGCTGGTGCTGGTGATCAGCGCGGTCGGCAACATGGTCGCCTCGTACAGCGGCTCGGGTACGCCGGTCCACCTCGCGTGCGGCGTGGTCACCGCGCTCTGTGTGACGGCGCTCGTCGTGCAGCGTCTGCGGGGCCGGCGATGAGGGCGGCGCTCGGGCGGGCGGTCGGGCGGGCCGAGAGGCGTTCGGCGGACGCGGGCGTCGGCCAGAGGCAGGGACAGGGACAGGGGCACGTACCCGTGCCCGTAGCCGTGCCCGCCATCGAGTTGGCGAACCTCGGCAAGACGTACCCGGGCGGAGTCGTCGCTCTGCACGACGTGTCACTGACCGTCGAACGCGGCACGTTCCTCGCCGTGATGGGGCCGTCGGGGTCGGGCAAGAGCACCCTGATGCACTGCGCCGCCGGGCTCGACGCCCCGACCGGCGGCAGCGTACGGATCGACGGCCAGGAGATCGGCGGACTGAACGAGAACCGCCGGACCGAACTCCGGCGCGAGCGGATCGGGTTCGTCTTCCAGTCCTACAACCTCGTTCCCTCGCTCAGCGTCGCGGACAACATCACCCTGCCTCTGCGGCTGGCGGGACGGACCCCCGACCGGCAGTGGCTGCACGCCCTGACCGAGCGGGTGGGACTGTCCGACCGGCTGAGCCACCGGCCGGCCGAACTCTCCGGCGGCCAGCAGCAACGCGCCGCGATCGTACGGGCGTTGGTGGCCAAGCCGGCCGTCGTCTTCGCCGACGAACCGACCGGTGCGCTGGATCTGCGCAGCGCCCACGGGGTGCTGAACCTGCTGCGTGAACTCGTCGACGAACTCGGTCAGACGGTGGTGATGGTCACCCACGACCCGGCCGCCGCGGCTCAGGCGCACGAGGCGCTGGTGATGGCGGACGGCCGTGTCGTGGACACCCTGCGGGCGCCGACCGCACCTCAACTGGCCGCCCGGCTCGTCTCGTTGGGAGAGAACTGATCATGCTGCGTCTCGCGGTACAGATGGCCCGGCACCGGATCAGCGCCCTGCTGGCCGTGGTGTGCGCGGTACTCGGTGGTGCGGCCCTGATCACCGGCACCGGTGTACTGACCGAGTCGGGACTGCGCTCCCAACTGCCGCCGGGCCGGCTCGGCGGCGCCGACATCCTCGTATCGGCCGACCAGACCTTCCGGCACAGCCCGGACCTGCCGATCGCGCTGCCGGAACGCGGCACCGTTCCCGCCGCGCTGGTCGAGCGACTGGCCCAACTGCCGGGCGTCACCGCAGCGGTGGGGGACATCAGCTTCCCCGTCGGCCTGCTCGACGCCAGTGGGCGGGCCGTGCCCGTCGAGGACCCTCGGACGGCCGGGCACAACTGGTCGTCCTCCAGACTGCTCGCCGGCCCGGACATCGAGGGTGAGAAGCCCGCCGGTGCCGGCGAGATCGCCGTGGACAGCGCCGTCGCCGCCGCGGCGGGTGTGCGGCCGGGCAGCGAGGTCCGCGTGGTCGCGGCCGGCCGCCCCGCCGCCGAGTACCGCGTCTCCGCGGTGATCGACGCACCCGGCGCCGGTGTCCTCTTCGCCGACAGGACCGCCGCCGACCTGGCCGGCCGTGCTGACGGGTCCCGTTCCGATCCCAAGTCCGGTCCCAGGGACGGTCCGAGGGCCGATCCCACGGCCGATCCGAGGTCCGGGACGGTCGACCTGATCGGACTCCGTACGGAGCCGGGCGCCACCGCCACGGTCGCGTCGGCCGTACGCGCCGAACTGCGCGCCGCCGAACCGCGCGCCGCCCACCCCCTCGACACCGAACCACTCGCCGCCGACCCCCCCACCCCCCGACTCGTGGTGGCCACCGGCACCGAGCGCGGCGACATCGCGGCTCCCGACGCGGCGGCCGCCCGCTCCCTGCTGATCCTGCTCGCGTCCTCACTGGCGGGCATCATCCTGCTGATCACCGGCTTCGTCATGGCCGGCGCCCTGGGCGTGGTGATCGCCGGGCAGCGACGCGAACTCGCCCTGATGCGCGCCGTCGGCGCGACCCCGAAACAGATCCGCCGGCTCGCCGCCGCCCAGGCCACCGTCATCGCGGCCGTCGCGCTCGTGCCCGGCATCCCCCTCGGCTATCTGCTGGCCGGCCAGTTCCGGCGACTGCTGGTCGACCGCGGCGTACTCCCGGAAGCCCTCCCACTGACCTTCGGCCCCCTTCCCGCTCTCGCCACAATCCTCCTGCTGGCCGTGGCGGTTCAGCTGTCCGCCCGGGGCGCCGCCTGGCGTACGTCCAGGATGCCCGCCACCGAGGCGGTCGCCGAGTCGCGCAGCGAACCGCGCCACCCCTCCCGTCTGCGGACCCGCGCCGGCCTCCTGCTCATCGTCGCCGCGACGACCCTCTCCGTGGTGCCGCTGCTGTCACGGACCGCGCTCGCCGCGACCGCCACCTCCCTCGCCGGCATCGTCGCGGCGATCGGCCTGGCCCTGGCCGGACCCGCGCTGATCGGCCGCGTCAGCGACACGCTGGCCCGCCGCCTGCCACGCGGTGCCTCACCCGCCACCTGGCTGGCGATGTCCAACGTGCGCGGCTATGCCATCCGTATCGCCGGAGTCGTCAGCACCCTCGCCATGGCGGTCGTCTTCACCCTCACCTACACGCTCGCCCAGACCACGGTCCTGACGGCCACCACGCACGACGTCCGCACCGGCACCCTCGCCCAGGAACGACTGAGCGCGCCGGGCCTCGGCGGAGTGCCCGAGGGCACTCTCGCCGCCGTACGGGACACCCCGGGCGTACGGGAGGCGGCTCCCGTCACCTCCACCACCGTCCTGTGGCCGTACAAGCAACTCGGCGACACCGTGGTCGAGTCGGCCGCCGCGATGATCCTCACCCCCGCCGCGCCGGACGTGCTCGACCTCGACGTACGGTCCGGCAGTCTGGCCCGCCTCACCGGCGACACCGTCGCCGTCGGCAGCGACGTCGCCACCTCGCGCGGCGCGACCGTCGGCCGGCGGATCGGCCTGATCCTCGGCGACGGTACGCGCGTCACCCCGCGCGTCGTCGCCGTCTACCACCGCGGCCTCGGCTTCGGCCCGGTCGTCCTCTCCCGCGATCTCGCGATGGACCACACCACCACGCGCCTCGACCAGAGCATCCTCGTCCGCACCGACACCACCACGACGGCCCACGCGAACCTCACCGCCCTGGTAGCCACCCGCCCCGGCCTGTCCCTCGCGCCCGCCGACACCACCGGCACCGGCGGCGGGCTGAGCGACGCGCCGCCCGAGGTCTGGATCAACCTCGCCACCATCGTCGTGCTCCTCGGTTACCTCCTCCTCAGCATCGCCAACAAGCTCACCGCCACGACGGCCCAACGCCGCACCGAGATCGCCACCCTGCGGCTCAACGGCACCACCCCACGCCAGATCCGGGCCATGATGCGCCGCGAAGCCGCCCTGATCGCCACCGCCGCCCTCACCGCGGGACTGGCGGTCTCCGCGATCCCGCTCGCCCTTCTGGGCATCGGCTTCCTCGACCGCCCCTGGCCCGCCGGTCCGCCCTGGCTGCTCCCGGCCGTCGCGCTCACGATCGTGAGCATCGCCTTCCTCACGATCGAACTCCCCACCCGCCAGGCCCTGCGCACGTCACCGGCGGACGCGCTCGCCCACCGCGAATAGCGCGAAGCCGCTCGCCGGCCTGGTCCTTTAGGGTGACCGGATGCGATACGTCATCCCGTTCACCGGCTCATGCGCGGACCGGCCCCGCGCATGACCAGGGAGACCAGATCGCTGCCGGCGCTCGCGCCCGGCGGGGTGGACACGCCGTTCGTCATCGTGGGCTACGACGAGATCGTCACCCAGGACACCGTCTGGGACGAGCACTCGCACCCCTTCCACGAACTGCTCTGGAACGAACGCGGCGTGTCCTCGGCGGTGGTCGGCGCACGGGTTTGGACCGTCACCCCGGCGCTCGGCCTCTGGATGCCGGCCGGGACGCTGCACTCCGGTTCGGCGGTCGCCGGCACCTGGTTCCGGGCGAGTTTCTTCGGCTTCCGCACCACGTCGTCCATCTCCCCGACACCGGTGGCCGTCGAGATCACCCCGCTGCTGCGACTGCTGCTGGAACGGCTCGGTGATCCCGGTCTCCCCGCCGCCTCGCGCGCGGCGACCGAGGTGCTGGTGCTCGACGTACTCGCGCCGTCGCCGCGCGAGTTGCTCGTACACGTACCGACTTCCACGCTGCTGCGCCCGATCGCCGAGGCGGTGCGCGAGGATCCGGGCGACCCCCGGACGCTGACGGATTGGGCGGCCGCGCTCCGGGTCAGCCCCCGCACGATCACACGTGCGTTCAACACCGAGACGGGCACGAGCTTCGCGCGCTGGGTGGCGGCGGTACGGGCACAGCACGCGGTCGCCCTGCTCACCCGGGGCTGGGACGTCGAGGCCGTCGCGGAGCAGGTCGGCTACCGGTCGGCGAGTGCTTTCGGTGTGGCCTTCCGGCGTACGACGGGGCTGACGCCGGGCACGTTCCGTACGCAGTGAGCCCCGGCGCTGTCCTCGCCGTTGTCCCGGTCAAGTCCTGACCGATGTCCTGACCGATGATGCCCTGACCGATGTCCGGATCGCGACAACCCATGTCTCAAAGGGTCGATTGCGACACAGTGGTCCCTTCTCATAAGGTGCGAAGGTAAGCCTTACCTAACCGGGCGTTCGTCCGGCGGGGACGGCCCCCCCCCCGACCTTTCCGAAAGCTGAGTACGGACCCATGCCTGCACACCGTCTTCGTCTGCTCATCGCGGCCGCCGCCGCAACCGCCCTTACGGGTCTCGCCGCCTGCGGCGGCCCGGCCGACACCGAGAGTGGGAGCGGTGGGAGCGGTGGGAGCAAGGGGGAGAAGGGCGGTTCGAGCGGGTTCCCCCTGACGGTCGAGCACGCCCTGGGGAAGACCACCATCCCCGCCAAGCCCAAGCGCGTCGCCACTGTCAACTGGGCCAACGACGAAGTGCCGTTGGCGCTCGGGGTCGTACCGGTCGGCATGGCCAGGGCGAACTTCGGCGACGACAACGACGACGGCGTCCTGCCCTGGACCGCCGAGCGTCTCGACGAGCTGAAGGCGAAGACGCCGGTGCTGTTCGACGAGACCGACGGCATCGACTTCGAGGCCGTGGCCGACACCGAACCGGACGTCATCCTCGCCGCGTACTCCGGACTGACCCGCCAGGACTACGACACGCTGAGCGAGATCGCACCCGTGGTGGCGTACCCGGAGGCCGCGTGGGCGACCCCGTGGCGCGAGATCGTCCGGACGAACAGCAAGGCGATCGGGCTCGCCGACGAGGGCGAGAAGCTGATCACGGACCTTGAGGGGGACATCTCCAAGACCGTCGCCAAGTACCCGCAGCTCAAGGGGAAGTCGGCGATGTTCATGACCCACGTCGACCCCAACGACGTGAGCGAGATCGGCTTCTACACCGCGCACGACACCCGGACCCTCTTCTTCGAGGACCTCGGTCTGAAGATCCCGGGCAGCATCGCGAAGGCGTCCGAGGGCACGAAGAAGTTCGCCCTGACGAAGAGCGCCGAACAGATCGACGTGTTCGACGACGTCGACATCATCACGGGTTACGGCGACGAGTCGGGCGAACTGCTCACGTCGCTCGGCAAGGACCCGCTGCTCTCGAAGATCCCGGCCATCGACCGCGGCTCGGCGTACCTGCTGCCCGGTGACGCACCCCTGGCGACCGCCGCCAACCCGACGCCCCTGTCGATCTCCTGGGTGCTGGACGACTACGTCGCGGCGCTGGCCAAGGCCGCGGACAAGGTCAAGTGACACCGACCACGCCGACGTCCGACCCGGCCGCTCCGGCCACCCCCGACCCGGCCGCCCCGATCGACCCCGCCACCCCCGCCGACACCAGGACCGCCGCACCCCGGCCCGTCGTGACGCGACGTCCGGCGAGCACGCGGACGCTGTGGCTGCTCCTCGCGGTCCTGGTGCTGGCGGCACTCATGGTGACGTCCCTCGCCTACGGCTCCCGCGCCGTCGCCTGGTCCGACGTCTGGGCGGCGCTCGGGGGAGCGGACGACACCCTGGAACAGGCGGCGGCCACCAAGCGCATCCCCCGTACCGTCCTCGCGGTCGTGATCGGCGGTGCGCTCGGCCTGGCCGGGGCCGTCATGCAGGGGGTGACCCGTAACCCGCTCGCCGACCCGGGCATCCTCGGCGTCAACATGGGCGCCTCGCTGGCCGTCGTCACCGCCGTCGCCTTCTTCGGGCTCACCTCACCGACCGGGTACATCTGGGTCGCGACCGCCGGCGCCGGGCTCTCGGCGCTGTTCGTGTACGTGGTCGGGACCCTGGGACGGGGCGGTGCCACGCCCCTCAAACTCGCGCTCGCCGGCGCCGCCACGTCGGCCGCGTTCGCCTCGCTCGTCAGCGCGGTCGTCCTGCCGCGCAACGACATCGCGGGAAGCTTCCGGCTCTGGCAGATCGGCGGCGTCGGCGGCGCGTCCTTCGAGCGCATCGGGCACGTCCTGCCCTTCCTCGCGGTGGGCTTCGTCCTCTGCCTGCTGTCGGCACGCGCGCTCAACTCGCTCGCGCTCGGCGACGAACTCGCGGCCGGGCTCGGCGAACGCGTCGCCGTCGCACGGGCCGTGGCGGCGCTCGGCGCCGTCGTCCTGTGCGGCGCGTCCACCGCCGTCGCCGGGCCGATCGCGTTCGTCGGCCTCGTCGTACCGCACGCCTGCCGCCTGCTGATCGGCGTCGACCACCGCTGGCTGCTGCCGTTCTCGGTGCTGCTCGGGGCGGCGCTGCTCACGGCCGCCGACGTGGTCGGACGGGTCGTGGTGCGCCCCGCGGAGATCGACGTGGGCATCGTCACGGCGCTCATCGGCGCCCCGTTCTTCATCTACATCGTCCGCCGCCAGAAGGTGCGTGCCCTGTGAGCGCCAAGGTCCTGACCGGGCCACCGTCCGCCGGAGGCGTCGAAAGCGCCCGAGCAGCGGAAGGCCCGGAGGCTGTCGACGGTGTCGAGGCCGTGGCCGTGGCGCGCGGCCGGGTCCGGCGCGCGTCCCGTCGCCGACTGGTCGTCCTCGTACTCGCCGTACTCCTCGTCGCCGCGTCCGCCGGCACCCTGATGGCGGGCCAGACGTTCTACCCGCCCCGCGACGTGGTCCGGGTGATCCTCGGCGAACAGGTGCCCGGCGCCTCCTTCACCGTCGGGCGCCTCCGGCTGCCCCGTGCCGTCCTCGCCGTGGTGGCGGGATTCAGCTTCGGTCTGGCCGGGGTCACCTTCCAGACGATGCTCCGCAACCCGCTCGCCAGCCCCGACATCATCGGCATCAGCTCCGGCGCGAGCGCCGCGGCGGCGATCGCGATCGTGACGCTGTCCCTCGGCGAGACACAGGTGTCGATCCTCGCCATCGCCGCCGGTCTCGGCGTGGCGATCCTGGTGTACAGCCTGGCGTTCCGGGACGGCGTGGTCGGCGCACGGCTCATCCTGATCGGCATCGGGATCTCCGCGATGCTCGACAGCACCACGTCCTACGTGCTGTCCCAGGCCGCCGAGTGGGACCTTCAGGAGGCGATGCGCTGGCTGACGGGCAGCCTCAACGGCGCGACGTGGGACCAGACCGTACCGGCGCTCGTCGCCGTGGCCGTACTCACGCCGGTCCTGCTGGCGCGGTCGCGCGACCTCTCCGCGATGCAGCTCGGCGACGACACCGCCGCCGCTCTCGGGGTACGCGTCGAACGCACCCGGATCACCGTGATCGTCGCCGCCGTCGGACTGATCGCCTTCGCCACGGCGGCGGCCGGACCGATCGCGTTCGTGGCGTTCCTCTCCGGTCCCATCGCGGCCCGGATCGTGGGCGCCGGTACGTCCCTGCTGGTGCCCGCCGGACTGGTCGGCGCCCTGCTGGTCCTCGTCGGCGACTTCTGCGGCCAGTTCGCCTTCGGCGCCCGCTACCCGGTCGGCGTCGTCACCGGCGTACTCGGCGCCCCGTACCTCGTCTATCTGATCATCCGCACCAACCGGGCGGGAGGCTCGCTATGACCACGACCCATTCACTCGCCGCCGAACAGCTCACCCTCGGCTACGGCGACCGCACGGTCATCGACTCCCTCGACCTGGCCGTCCCACCCGGCCGGATCACGGTGATCGTCGGCGCGAACGCCTGCGGGAAGTCCACGCTGCTGCGCTCGATGTCCCGCCTGCTCGCACCCCGCGAGGGCCGCGTCGTCCTCGACGGCAAGGAGGTGCACCGCCTGCCCGCGAAGCAACTCGCCCGCACCCTCGGCCTGTTGCCGCAGTCACCGGTCGCTCCCGAGGGCATCACGGTCGCCGACCTCGTCGGCCGCGGCCGCCACCCGCACCAGACCGCCTTCTCCCGCTGGAAGAAGACGGACGACGACGCCGTGGCGTCCGCCCTGGACGCGACGCGCACGACGTCCCTCGCCGACCGCCCCGTCGACGAACTCTCCGGCGGCCAGCGCCAGCGCGTATGGATCGCCATGGCGCTCGCGCAGCAGACCGATCTGCTCCTGCTCGACGAGCCCACCACCTTCCTCGACGCGAGCCACCAGATCGAGGTCCTCGATCTGCTGACCGACCTGAACGAGGCCCGCGGCACCACGATCGTCATGGTCCTGCACGACCTCAACCTCGCCGCCCGCTACGCCGACCACCTCATCGCCCTCGCGTCCGGCCGCCTCCACGCGTCCGGCCCCCCGTCCGACGTACTGACGCGGGAGACCGTCCGCACGGTGTTCGGCCTCGACAGCCGCGTCATCGAAGACCCCGTCTCCGGCCGCCCCTTGATGCTCCCGATCGGCCGCCACCACGTACGCGCGTGAATTCGGCCAGGAGGGGGCTAACTCAACCCGCGCAGTTCCTGGACCTCGCCGCCCACCTTCGTGCGGAGCTTCGTGAGCAGTGGGGGCTTCGCGCCGATGGCCCATCTAGGGCCGACCAGGTAGGTACCGCCGTACATGCTCGCGGTGTCCAGCCAGGTCAGTTTGAGCTTCTCCGTGGGGAAGGTCGTCACGATCCAGTTGCCCTCCGGGGTGACGCACACCGCTTCACGGAGTTCGTCGGCGTCGGTACGCATCTCCGCCGCGCAGCCGGTCATGGACGCGATCTTCTCGATGCTCGGGGGCGCGGCCGGGGGGACAGGTGCGGCCGTCGCCTTCGGCGGTGGTGTGCTCGCCCTGCCGGCCGGGTCGGCGGAGCATCCCATGGCCAGGGAGGCCAGGAGGAGGGGCAGGGCGAGCGCCCCCGTGGTGCGTGCGGGGTGGGCGCGGGGTGGCGTCACCGGTGTTGCCTTCCTGCGGGCGGGGTGTGGGGGGAGGTACGTAGCGGTGCGGCCCGCCGTTCAACCTGGCGGGCGAGGCACGGGGTGGCACCGGGGCGTGGATGATGTGCGCAGCATGGCCGAGGCCGGAGGATCCACGCCGCGTCGTCCCCCACGCGTGGAGGGGGCGGGACGATGGCTTCGCGCTGCCGTGTTCACGGGGACAAGTGCCGTCCTGGCGGCGGTCGGTCACCATCTGGCGTCCGAAGACCCGGTGCCGTGGCTCCGGTTGCTCGTCGCGTCCGCCGTCGTGCTGGCGATCGTGTCCGCCGGGGCGGGCAAGGCCCGTTCGTGGTGGCCCGTGGCCGGGGCTACGGCGGTCACACAGGTCGTTCTGCATACCGCGCTGTCCTCGTCCGGCGGTCCCGCCGCCGTTCACCACGGTGAGACGCACGGCGCCGCGAGCGCGGGATACGCCGCGCACCACAGCGCCACGACGATGTCGGCCGCGCATCTCCTGGCGGCCGGCTGCGTCGCCGTCCTCATGCATCGCGCCGATCGGCGGCTGTCCGACGTGCCGCACGACGTGGGCGGTTGGGCCGGGTCACTCGTGGCGGCGGTCGCCACCGCGGTCGGGCGGCGCGGGCTCACGCCGCGCTCGCTGCCCCGGCCTTCGAGCGGGCCACCGCCGGTTCCGTACCGGCAGTCCACGGCGCGGACCGTCCTCGCCCATGTGCTGATCCGTCGAGGTCCACCGGAAGGCCGCGTACGCGACGTTCCCCTGAACCCCGCGGATCGCGCCCGCCGCGCGTGACTCCGCCCGTACGGAGAGAGACACCCCCAATGAACGCTGCACGCACTTCCACCGCGGGCCGGCGCCTCGGCGTCCTGGTCGCCGCGACCGTCGCGATGATGGCGACCGGGACAGGTCCGGCCGCGGCGCACGCCGAGGTGACCGCGTCGGACAGCAGGGCGCTGGCCGAGAACGTCACCCTGTCGTTCGTCTCCGAGGCGGAATCCGACGCCGCCGGCATCAAGGAGCTGCGGATCGTCCTGCCGAAGGGCATAGCGCCCGGCACCGTCGCGCTGAAGGAGGCCCCGAAGGGATGGAAGCTGGCGGCCACGGCCGACGGCTACACCGTGAGCGGTACGGCGCTGGCCGCGGGTACGGACGCCGAACACAGCATCACCGTCCGTCAGTTGCCGGACGCGAAGTCGCTGGCCTTCAAGACCGTCGAGACCTACGGCGACGGCAAGATCTCCCGCTGGATCGAAGTGCCCGGCGACGGACAGCAGGTGGAGAACCCGGCCCCGGTGCTGGAGCTGAAGAAGGCCGCGCCCGGCGCCGAGTTGATCGCGCCGAGCCCGTCACCGGAGCCGAGCACCGGCGCGCCGTCGTCGTCGGCCGCCGCCGGTCCGGGCGACGACGCCACGGCCTCGGCTTCGGCCGAGTCGGAGGCCGACGCGAAGGAGGAGGACTCCGGCGGCGACGGAGTGCTTCTCACCGTGGTCGCCGTCGTCGCGGTCCTGGCCGCCGGAGCCGCCATCTGGTGGGTGCGCCGCTCCCGTAACCGCGCCTGACCGAGGGCGTGTCGGTGCACGGCATACGTCGCGCACCGGCACGCTCCTCGTCGGGCGTACGCCATGACGCGGGCCACCGCGGATCCCGGGCTTGGAGCCGGGTCACTAAGATGCTTAGTATGCGTGATCGAGCCTTTGTACGGTCGATCGCTCATCCCGGTCGGCAGTGAAGGTGCCGCCAAATCCGTTGCGCCCGCGCGGAGTCGGAGGACAGCCGAGTGGTCCGTCCGGCAGCGGCCGAGGAAGAAGGAGCTCGCCTCCATGGCGTCCCACCGTCGTCCGAAGCAGCCGGCCCCCGCGTACACGGGCGTGCTCACCGCGACCGCCGCCGCGGCCGTGGCGCTGTCGACCCAGTCCGCGTCCGCCGACCCGCTCCCCGATCCCAACGCGAAGGGCGTTCAGGCACAGATCGACCGCCTGTACGAGGAGGCGACCCAGGCCACGGAGAAGTACACCGGTGCGCAGGAGAAGGCCGGCAAGCTGGAGAAGCAGGTCGAGAATCTCCAGGACGGGGCGGCCCGCCGCCAGGACGGTCTCAACGAACTCCGCAACCGCCTCGGCTCGGTGGCCACCGCCCAGTACCGCAGCGGCGGTCTCGACCCCTCGCTCCAGTTGATGCTCTCCACCGACCCGGACTCCTATCTGGACAAGGCGTCGGACATGGACCGGCTGAGCGACCGGCAGGCCGAGACGCTCAAGCAGTACCTGTCCCAGCAGCGCGCCCACCAGCAGCAGCGGGCACGGGCCGGCGAACAGCTCAAGGCGCTCCAGGACACCCGTAAGGAACTGGGCAGCAAGAAGAAGGAGATCCAGGGCAAGCTGGCGAAGGCGCAGTCGCTCCTCAACTCGCTGACGGCCGAGGAGCGCGCGGAGCGGACGGCCAAGGAGGAGCGGATCAACCGCGACAGCGACCGGGTCGACCTCGGCAACGAGGCCGGCGGGTCACAGCGCGGCATGTCGGCGTTCGACGCGGCGAAGAGCCGGGTCGGCATGCCGTACGTCTGGGGAGCGTCCGGCCCGAACTCCTTCGACTGCTCCGGACTGACGTCCTGGGCGTTCCAGCAGGCCGGCGTCTCCATACCCCGTACCTCCCAGGCCCAGGCCAACGTCGGCACCCGCGTCAACTCACTGAGCGCGCTCAAGCCCGGCGACCTCATCATCATGCGCACCGACCTCAGCCATGTCGGCTTCTACGCCGGGAACGGCCAGATCCTCCACTCCCCGAAGCCGGGCGCCCAGGTGCGCTACGAGTCGATCGCCCGCAGCGGCATGCCGTTCATGTGGGGCGTACGCCTCTAGGGCCTGTCTTCAAAGTAGCGCCGTCCGCCCGCAGGCCAGGCGGGACTTTGAAGACACGCCCTAGGCCAGTCCCGGAGGACAGGCCACCAGGAGAGGCAGCAGCGGCATCAGCACGGCCGACCCGGCCACAACGGCCCGGAACGCCGGATGTGTTCGCCGTGCCGGCGCCAGAATCCGGCGGAGCCGTACCTGGACCGTGCGCCCCCCTGCCGACAGCGCGCCCTTCGGAGCCGCGCCCGCCGAGGCCATCTCGAACATGGCGGTGACCAGCGTCCGTCGCGGGTGGTCGTGCAGGGCGCCGTCGTCGGCGGCCATCTCCAGCAGCAGGGGAATCTGCTCCCCCGTCCGCCGGGCCAGCGGCACCCCTTTGAACACGACGGCGAACGAGCGCGCCGCCGCGAGCAGAAGATGATGACGGCCGGCGATGTGGGCCCGTTCGTGCGCCACGACAGCGGCGATCTCCGCGTCGGACAGCAGCTCGACGGCGCCGCTGCTCACCACGATCCGGGAGCGGCGGCCCGGCAGACAGTAAGCGGTCGGGGTCAGGTGATCGAGGACCGTGGCGCCCAGCCGCGCCGACGGCCGGCCCACCTTGTCGAGGATCCTGCGGTGCCGGGCGCGAGCCGCGCGGGCGCGCAGCACGTGATACGCGAAGGCGGCTGCCTGAGCCGCCGGTACGGCCACCGAGACTCCGACGCCCAGACCCCGCACCGCGCCGACGTCGGGCGGGCCGACCCCCAGGGCGACACCGCACGAGTAGAGGATGCCGTGCAGATGGGCGCCCGGCGTCGCGAGGTGCAGCGCGGCGAGCGCGACACACACGGAGAACGACGCGGCGAGCGCGAACCACACGGCGGCGGCCAGCACCGGTGCCCGGTGCGGCCACCGGCTGCGCAGCATCACGCGCGGCGCGAGCACGCCCACGGCGGCGGCGTAGCCGAGGAGTGCCGGAGCCGCGTTCACGGCTCTACGTCACGGTCGACCACCCGCAACGCCTCACGCAGCGCGGCCACTTCGTCGTCCGACATGCGTTCCACGAAGTACGCCAGGGCGGCCGGGCGGTCTTCACTGGCGCCCAGCGCGTCCTCCATGAGGGCGGCCGAGTACGCCTCGCGGCTGCGCACCGGCGTGTAGAGCCACGCCTGGCCCTGCTTCTGCCTGGTCAGCCAGCCCTTGGTGTGGAGAATCGAGGCGACCGTCATGACGGTCGTGTACGCGGCGGGACGGCGTGTGTTGATGTCGTCGACCACCTCACGAACGGTGGCGGGCCGTCCCCACTTCCACAGACAGTCCAGGATCTCGGCCTCCAGATTCCCCAGCCACCGCACTTGCCCGCATTCCTTCCGCCGTCTTCCGCGCCGTCGCCCACCCGGCCATCGTAGGCGCGCTGCGGGCGGCGCTCGTCCGGACAGGTTCTTCGATCCATCTACTGTCCACGCTTCCCTGAATTCAGGAATCTGTGTATCGTTTTCGTCGTGCTGAATCTCGCGTCCGAAATCGAGGTGCTGGCACGGTTCGGCCGCGCTCTCGCCGATCCGATCCGGTGCCAGTTGCTGCTCGCCCTGCGGGCGGCCCCTGCGTACCCGTCCGACCTGGCCGACACCATCGGTATCTCCCGCACGCGCCTGTCGAACCATCTGGCGTGTCTGCGTGACTGCGGGTTGGTCGTGGCGGTGCCCGAGGGGCGTCGTACCCGGTACGAGCTGGCCGATCCCCGCCTGGGGCACGCGCTCGACGATCTGCGCGAGGCCGTGGTGGCCGTCGCGGAGGACGTCACGTGCCCGGAGGCGGAGGAGAAGGGCTGCTGCTGATGGCCACCGAGATCTCGCTCGGCGCGGCGCCCTCCCGCCGCGAGCAACTGGCCCGCCGTATAAGGCTGTTGGTGGCCGTCACGATCGGCTACAACGTGATCGAGGCGGTCGTCGCCCTCACCGCGGGATCGATGGCCTCGTCCTCCGCCCTGGTGGGCTTCGGTCTCGACTCGATCGTCGAGGTCTCCTCGGCGGCCGCTGTCGCCTGGCAGTTCTCGGCCCGCGAGCACGCCGTGCGCGAAGCGCGCGAGAGGAAGGCGCTGCGGGTCATCGCGGTGTCGTTCTTCGCGCTCGCGACATTCGTCACGGTGGACGCCGTCCGGGCACTGGCGGGTGGCGGCGAGGCGGAGTCGTCGGTCCCGGGCATCGTGCTGGCCGCCCTGTCGCTGGCGATCATGCCTTTCCTGTCCGCCGCGCAACGGCGGGCCGGCCGGGAGCTGGGGTCGGCGTCGGCGGTCGCGGACTCGAAGCAGACACTGCTGTGCACGTATCTGTCGGCCGTACTGCTGGTGGGCCTGGTGGCCAACGCCACCCTCGGCTGGTCCTGGGCGGATCCGATCGCCGCTCTCGTCATAGCCGCGATAGCGGTCAGGGAAGGCCGCGAGGCCTGGCGCGGCGACAACTGCTGCGCACCTGCCGGTCTCAGCACGCTGAAGGCCGACGCCGCACCGGCGCGGGCCGAGGACACCTGCGGTTGCGCTCCGGGGTGCGACTGCTGCAACTGACCTGACCTCGCCGCCGGTCGAGGCGGCGGCCGGGCCCGGTGCCCGCGAACTTGACGAGGGGGATTGTCCGTCGCCCCTTGAGCGCGAACAGCTCAGGGGGCTTTCGAGTGCGCCCGTACGCGGGCCAGTACGCGACGCGTACGCGTGTACGGCCCCGGGCAGCCGTACGCGGCCCGTAGCGGCCCGCACTCACAACGTCTCAGCACGTCTCAACACGTCTCAGCACATCTCAGTACGTCTCGGCCCGTACTCAGCCCCTACGCGCCCCGGCCGTGACAGGTCCTGCCCGATCGGCGGCCGTATCCGGCCCAGGGCTGACGTACCGGCATCGAATCGCGTTCCGTCCGCGTCCCGTTGAGGAGAGCATCCATGGCGAAAGCCGGCACCACCGCGTCCGATTTAACGTCAACCCCACCCCCACCCCTCGGACTGGTCAAGAGGCGGTGGCTGGCCCTGGCCGCGCCCGTCTTCGGCCTGATGATCGTCGGGCTGGACGCCACCATCCTGACCGTCGCCCTGCCCACGCTGGCCACCGATCTGGAGGCGACGACCACCGAACTCCAGTGGTTCACCGACGGCTACACCCTTCCCTTCGCCGGTCTGCTGCTGCCACTGGGTGTGCTGGGTGACCGCATCGGCCGCCGACTGGTCCTGATCGGGGGCCTGTTGCTCTTCGGTGTCGGTTCCCTGATGGTCATGGGGGTCGACAGCCCCGAGGGCCTGATCGTCGCCCGGATCGTCATGGGTGCGGGAGCCGCCGCGATCACACCGCTCGCCCTGTCGATCGTGCCACTGATGTTCCCGCCGGAGGAACGCTCCAAGGCCATGGCGATCGCCACCGCCGGATTCGCCCTCGGGCTCCCGCTCGGCCCGCTGGCCGGCGGCTGGCTGCTGAGCAACTTCTGGTGGGGCTCGATCTTCCTGATCAACATCCCGGTCGTCATCATCGCCGTGATCGGGATGCTGGTGTTCGTCCCGGAGACCCGCGACCCCAACGCCAAGCGACTCGACGTCGTCGGCGCGGTCCTGTCCCTGGTGGGTGTCTCCGCTTTCGTCTACGGCGTCATCGAGGTGCCGAACGCCGGATGGAGCGACCCCACGGTCCTCGTCACCGTGATCGGTGGACTTCTGCTGCTCGGGCTGCTGTTCGTGTGGCTGCGCCGGTCCGCCAACCCGCTGGTGGACCTCGGCTTCTTCCGCAACGCCCGTTACACCTGGTCCAGTGTCGCGATCTCCGCGGTGATGTTCATCCTGTTCGGCGTCCTGTTCGTGGTGCCGCAGTTCCTGCAGCAGGTCCAGGGCAAGGACGCCATGGACACCGGACTGCATCTGCTGCCGATGATCGGGGCGCTGGTCGTCGCGGCTGCGGTCGGCGGACGGTTGGTCGGGCGGATCGGCACCAAGGCCATCGTCGCGTTCGGCATGGTGCTGTGGGTCGCCGGGCTGGGCCTGCTGGCCACCGTGGAGGCGGACACCGACTTCCTCGTCACCGGTACGGCGCTGGCCGTCATGGGCGCGGCGCTCGGGTTCACGATGCCCACCACGCTGGACGCGATCCTCGGCTCACTGCCCCTGGACCAGGTGGGAGCGGGGTCGGCGCTGGCCAACAGCATGCGGCAGATCGGCGCCTCGGTGGGTGTCGCGGTACTCGGCAGCTCGCTGAACTCCGTCTACCGGAGCAACGTGGAGGACGACGTGCCGCCGGGTCTGCCGGCCCGCGCGACGGAAGCGGTCGGCGACAACGTCGCGGCGGCCGTCCAGGTGGCGGAGCGACTGCCGGGCGCGCAGGCCACCGCCCTCGCCGATTCGGCCCGGGACGCGTTCGTCGCCGGCATGTCGACCGTGGCACTGATCTGCGCGGGTCTCGCCGCCGTCACCGCGGTCCTTGTCGTCGCGCTCCTGCCCGCCCGCGCCAAGACGCCGGTGGCCGAGGAAGCTGTCCCGGCGAAGCCCGAGACGGCGGTCCCGTAGAAGACTCCCCGGGCTCCCGGCCGTCGCCGGGCGCCCAGGGAGGCGCGGTACGGCTTCATCCCCCGTAGCCGTACCGCGCCGCGGCCGCCGGACCGGTACCCCCACCGGCCCGGCGGCCCACCCACCGTTCACGGCCCGCCTACCGGCCCGGCGGCCCGCCTACCGGTCGCGGCCGGTCCCCGCTCACGTGGCGAGGTGTTCCTTCTCCAGCGACTCCTTCAGACGTTGGAGCGTGACCTCCATGGTCCGACGGTTGTGGGTGGCCCGGTCGTGGATCCCGCTCACCTTCGGGCCGATGAAGTGCATGAACCAGCCGCGCTGGTCGATCCAGGTCTCGGTGACCTTGGTCGCCCTGCCGGAGTCGAGCGGTTCGAACCGGTAGCTCCAGATCGCGACGCGCAGACCAACACCCTTGGCGAGAAAGGTGAATCGCTCGCCGGGCTCGGCCGCGGTCACGGTGCACTGCGTCGACCAGGGCCGCTTGGGGGACCGGTTGTGGCCGGTGAACCTCATGCCCGGCGTCACCCGTCGGGCGGTCTCGTCGCCCTTGACGTCGGCACCGGTGCACTCGGGGCTCCAGCGGCCCATGTCGGCCACGTTCGTCACCGCGTCGTACACGACACCGGGCGGCACGGCTATCTCTATGGTCTCGGACACTCGCTGTTCCATCATGGGGTCCCTTCTCGGAGACGTACGCGACGTACGACGGGCAATGAAAAGGCCCCTCGCGCTGGAGGGGCGTCAGTGGCGGACGAAGGTACAGGCGGCCGTGAGGAATCCGACGGCGGTCAGTACGACCGGGGCGGCGGCGACGGCACAGGCCAGGCAGAAGACGGCGGAGGACGCGAGGGAGTTGCAACATCGCTCGTTGAACAGCAGATGGCGGCGCCGGGCCGCCACGGGGCAGCCGGAGTCGGCGGTGGGCTCAGCCGGGCTGTCGGGCGCCATACGGGCGAGCGCCTGGGCGATGGCGTACCGGCCGCACTTGACGCGGGCCGCGCAGTCGGCGCGCATCTCGATCAGGCTGTGGAACCGCTCGGAGAAGCGGACGGAACAGAGCCGCTTCGGCAAGGACGCGCACAGGGCCTCGCTGAGCTGCGTCAACAGATGGTGGCGCTGGCGTAGATGGGCGTGCTCGTGCGCGAGGACCGAGGCGATCTCCTCACGGGTGAACCCGCTGATCACGCCGTCCGAGATGACGGCACGGCCGCCCTCGGGTCCGGGCACGCTGTAGGCGAGCGGATGCCGGCTGGGCAGGATGACCGCCGAAAGATGCTGGACCGGGTGTCCGAACAGTCCGAGCAGGGTCAGATGCCGCTCCCGGCGCCGCGCTCCCTGCCGGTGTACTCGGACATAGGCCACCACGACATGACCGACGAACACCCACGCACCGACGACGGCCAACACATCCATGGGCAGACGGAGCTTCTCGTGGGCGAGTTGTGCCTCCAGGTGCGCGAACAGCGCGTACGTGGCGCACCCCAGCGCGGTGAGTCCGCCCGCACAGCCGGCCAGCCACAGGGCCAACGCCGCGCACGGCGCCCGTAAGGGCCACTTGGTGAGCGTGACCACGGCGGACACCGAAGCCATCAACAGTACGGACAACAGCACAAGGCACAGCGCATCCACGTAACCCCCCGTTACCTATGTGAACTTGTGTTCTCCCGCGAGGGGCCGCCCCGTCCCCAGGGGCCGGCCCGTCACACATCGACCCGCTGTGACACCGGAGGTCGGTCCGTACGCACCGCGAGTCTCCGCTTACCGCTTGTCCTCGCCTACCGCTTCTTCTTCCCCTGCTGGCCGAGGCCCTCGGCGAGGGCCGCCCGAGCCTCCGGGCTGATGACGTCGACGAAGCGCAGCATGGCCTCGTGCTCGTCGCCGGCGATGCCGAGCGCGTCGGTCATCAGCTCGGTGAACATCTCCTCGCGCGTGGCCTCCGCGCTGAACCGATGTGCCCTGGCCTGGGAGTCCTGGGCGACCAGACCCTTGCGGGCCAGACGCTGCAGCGTGGTCATGACCGTGGTGTAGGCCAGCTGTCTGCCCGCCAACGCCTCATGCACCTCACGTACCGTCCGCGGCTCGTCCGCCTGCCACAGGCAGTCCAGCACCGCCCGTTCGAGGTCACCCAGTCTCGCCATGGCGAGCAGCATAGGACATCCGCCGATCCTTGACTATCCGCGTAGTACTACTGCAATAGTAGGTCGCGCCGCGGCCGGTGCTGCCAAGGACACCGGGGCCGCGTGCCGCAGTTTCTCGCTGCCCGAAATCTAGGGGGATTTCATGGAACTCGCTGCCATGCTCGGCTGTCCGGACGTCGCGTTCCGACTGCCCGAGAGCGAGTGGAAAGCATCGGTGACCGCCGCGATGCGCGGCTCGTTCGCCGAACACGCCACACACAACGCCTTCTACCGCGCCCAGAGCGAGGCGGCCGGCGTGAGCGCCGACGACATCAGGGAACTCGCGGACCTGGTGAAGATACCGCTGCTGCCGGTACGGATGTTCAAGCAGCCCGACGCGCATGTGCTGATGACCGCCCCGCTGACCGACGTCGAGCTGGAGATCCGCTCCACCGGCACCGGCGGCGTGCCGAGCGTCGCCCGCCGTGACATCACCACCGTCAGCCGGGTGATGACCGCGATCTTCGCCCAGTACCGGGAGTTCTTCCAGGTCGGCAAGGGCGCCGGCCTCTTCCTGTGCCCGTCGACGGCCGAGACGCCGGAGATGGGCATGGTCAAGGCGTTCAACGTGCTCAACGGCCTGCTGGACACCCACGCCTACATCGTGCGCGACTACGCCTTCGACCCCGAGGAGGCCATCGCCCAGCTGGACACGTGGGAGGAGTCGATGACGCGGCACATCATCGGCCCGCCGTTCCTCGTCGGCCGTCTGCTGCGCTTCCTGGAGCTGGAGGACATCACCCTCAAGCTCGACCCCGAGTCGCTGGTCATCACCCTCGGCGGATGGAAGCGCTACACCGGAGAGTCCATCAGCCGCGAGGAGTTCAACGCCAAGATCGAGAAGTACCTGGGCATTCCCGCCGACCGGGTCCGCGACATGTACGGCATGATCGAGTCGAACATGCTGGCCATGGAGTGCGAGCACCACCGCAAGCACGTACCGCCGTGGTCGTACATCTCCATCCGCGACGTGGAGAACACGGACGTCGAACTCGCCCCCGGCAAGACCGGCGTGATCGCCCTCATGGACGCCCTGTCCACCGGCTATCCGGCGTTCATCCTCAGCGACGACGTCGGCGAGGTCGACGAGAGCCCGTGCCCCTGCGGCCGTACCGGACAGACCGTCTCCTTCCGCCGCCGCCTGCAGGGCGCCGAACTCGGCTGCTGCGCCGTGAGCATCGAGAAGTTCATCGACAGCCAGGAGATCGTCGCCGAGTGCGAGGTCCCCGCCGCTGCCGCACCGGCGAAGGGCTGAGAGGCCATGCCGCGCTACAGCCCCACCGTGGTGGACCACTTCACCGATCCGCGCCACGCCGGCGAGCTGGAGAACCCCGATGTGCGGGCGTTCATCGGCAACCCCGTGTGCGGCGACCAGATCATGCTCACCGCCACCGTCACCGACGGCGTGATCACCGAGATCCGCTTCCGCGCCCACGGCTGCGCCGCCTCACTGGCCACCGCCAGCGTCATCGCCGAAGCGGCGGCCGGCAGCGCGCTCGCCGACATCGAGACCTGGGACGACGAGAAGGTCGAGACACTGCTCGGCGGCCTCGCCCCCGACCAGCGGCACGTCGCCGCCCTCGGCCGACAGGTGGCACACCGCCTGGTCACCAACCACCGGGAGGGAGTGGACGATGACGCGCCTCTCATCTGTGCCTAGCCCGTCCCTGCCCGGCACGGGCGGCACGGGCGTCTACCTCGACCACGCGGCGACCAGCCCCGTCTGCCCCGAGGCGGCCGAGGCCGTACTGCGCGGCATGAGCATCACCGGCAACCCCTCCTCGCGGCACGCCGCCGGCGACGAGGCCAAGGAGGCTCTGGAGTCCTCACGCGCCCAACTGGCCGCGCTGCTGGACTGCGGGCCCGACGAAGTCGTGTTCACCGGTGGCGGCTCTGAGGCCGACGCCCTCGCCGTCGTCGGCACCGTCCTGGCCGCCGAACACCGCGGCGCGCATGTGATCACCACCGCCATCGAGCACTCCGCCGTCCTCGAATCCGCCGCGATGGCACGCGAGTTCGGGGCCGAGGTCACCGTCCTGCGCCCCGACTCACGCGGCTGGATCGACCCCGACGACGTACGAAGGGCGCTGCGCCCGAACACGGTGCTGGTGTCCGTGATGCACGCCAACAACGAGACCGGTGTCCTGCAGCCCGTCGCCGATATCGCGGACATCGCCCATCGGGCGGGCGTGCTGATGCACACCGACGCGGTGCAGACCGCGGGCAAGGTCAGCCTGTCGGGCATCGGCGCGGACCTGGTGTCGGTCTCCGCGCACAAGTTCTACGGCCCCAAGGGCGTCGGCGCGCTGAAGGTCGCCTCCGGAGTACGGCTCGCCCCGCTGATCCGCGGCGGCAGCCAGGAACGCGGCATGCGGGCCGGCACCGAGAACGTGCCCGGTGTCCTCGGCATGGGCGCGGCGGCGAGCGCCGCGCTGCGCCATGTGGACGACCCGGCGTTCGAGGAGCACCGCCACCAGCTCCGCCGCCGCCTGCTCAAGGGCCTTGAGGAAGCGGGCGGCATCGAGATCAACGGCGCCGGGGCGCCGTGCGTGCCGGAGACGCTGAACGTGTCCTTCGCCGGGGTACGGGGTGACACCCTCGTCGACATCCTGGCCGTGTACGGCATCTGTGTCTCCGCCGGATCGGCCTGCCACGCCGGCAGCGACGAGCCCTCGCACGTACTGACCGCGATGGGCATCCCCGCCGAACGCGCCCGCTCCTCGGTGCGGTTCAGCCCCGGCCGTACGACCACGATCCTGGCCGTCGAGGAGGCCACGGCCAGGGTGGTCGAGGCCGTCGCGCGGCTCAGGGCCCTCGGCCCGGCCGACGTACCGCAGCCGGCTCACGCCTAGAGGGCCGGCTGCGGCCGATGACGCCGGTACGAGTCGGCGGCAGGCGCGGCCGGTCCATCGCACGGCAACACACCCGCGACAAGACACCTGGGCGACAACACATCTGCGCAACGGGGGGCGGACGGACATGAGTGACGTAACCGATCAATGGGAGCTGGCACCACCGCACACAGAGCGGGAAGCGGCGTTCGTCGCCGTGCCCGACCCGGCCTCGGCGGCGTCCGTGGGGCTGGACGCGCCGGTACGCAATCTGCAGATGCTGGAACTGCAGGTCACCGGCGGGGCCACCGAGATCTACCTCGCGCACCGGCCACCGGCTGGCGGGCGCGCGAGTTTCGACGCACTGCCGGGCAAGCGGGACGGCGACCCCACCCAGGTGTCCAACCCCCGTCTGCTCAAAGCGATCATCACCCAGGCCCACGCGGCCGGGCTGAAGGTCCACCTGTGCGCGGACGCGCCCGCCGTCGGCGCCGACGCCAGGGACGCGTTCCTCACCCACGTGGGACAGGGTGTCGACGCGGGAGCCGACACCGTCGTCGTCGGCGCCCTGCCCGCCGCCCGCTGGATCGCCGACACGCACCCGGGGATCCCCCTGGTGGCCGGCGCGCACCTGGGCGTCACCACCGTCGCCCACGCGCGGCATCTGCGAGCGGCGTACGGGGTGCGGCGGATCGTCGTACCGCACGCCTCGACGCTCGACGAGATCGCCGCGTTCTGCGCCGTGGACGGCCTGGAGGTCGAAGTGCCCGTGCAGACCGGCTCCGGCGCCAACTGCCACCAGTGCCGGCTCCCGGACCAGCGCGGCACCGGGCTGGGCTGCCGCGCCGGATACCAGAACGCCCCCGCGCCCGAGGGCGCGGTCAGGGATCTGGGCGGGTTCCTCGACGGCGCGTCGGACTGCGCACTGTGCGACGTGCCGTCCCTTGTCGGACTCGGGGTGGCGGCGCTGCAGATCCCCGGCCGGGAGAGCCCGATCGTCCGCCAGAACGCCAAGATCACCCAGATGTACCGGCGGGCGCTGGACGGGGTCGCGAAGGGCTGGAGCACCAAGCGGACCATCGCCGACATCGACCGCACCGAGCTGATGTGGCAGATGGGCTGGGTCCCGCGGATGTGCGAACAGCAGCGCTGCCGCTTCCGCGACACCGCGCGGCGCCGCGCCCACGTCTGAAGCACGTCTGAAGTACGTCCGGAAGAAGGGGGGAGCAACGCATGAAGGTGGAAGTCCAGGCAGAGGTTCAGGTGGAAGTCCGCCTGACGACCCTGGAGCGTCTCGACGAGGTCCTCGGCCTGGGCGTGGACGCCGTGAGCATCGGCCAGGAGGGCTGCGCGGCGAAGCTGCCCGACACCGGCCTGCTGCGTACGGGGGCCGAACGGATCAGGACCGCCGGGGCGCGGGCCGGCGTGGTGCTGCCCGCCGCCTGGCAGCGTACGGCGGCTCAACTCGTGAACACGGCGGGGGCGTTGGCCGGGGACGGGCCGCTCACACTCACCGTCAACGACCTCGGCACACTGGCCACGCTCGCCGCCGAGCCCGCGGACGGGCGGGAGTTGGCCGCGGGCCTGGCCCTCTTCCCCGGCCGCCCGCACGACGCCGCCGAGGCACCGCGCGGTCCGCTGGAAGCGGCGGTCTACGAGGACGCCTTCCTCCAGGAGCTGGAAGTCTTCGGCGTACGGGTCCTCGAAGCCGAGGCGGCGGCGGTGGTCGCCGTACGGAACGGCTGGCGGGTACGGCGTCTGGCGGACGTCACCCCGCTCGCCTGGGCCCGCTCCTGCCCCACCGCCCGTCACCATCAACTGGCCGTGCCGGACTGTGTGACCGCCTGCGACACACCGACCGCGCTCACCGCCGACCAGCGCTGGCAGCTCGGCCACGGGCACCGCGAACCGCTCCCAGTCGCCGACCGGGCCGGCCAGCTGCCGCTGACCGTGTTCGGCAACGCGGTCTACGCCCACTCCACCGCCGGCCCGCCCGCCGGCGCCGACGTCGTCATCGACGCCCGTTTCCACACCCCGCAGGCACTGGCCCGACGCGTCGGTGCCGTACGGCCGCAGGCAGTGGCGGCGTCCCTCCAGGAGAGTGCTTCATGGTTGACCTCGCACTGAGCAGTGACCAACAGGACATCGTCGACGAGGCCCGGGCCGTCGCCCGTCGCTGCCTCGCACCCCGCGCCGCGGACCACGACCGCGATGCCACCTTCCCGACCGACAACATCGCCGACCTGCACGAAGCCGGCCTGCTCGGTCTGCTCGTCCCGACCGAGTACGGCGGCACCGGAGCCGATCTGACCGCGTGGGGACTGGCGGTCGCCGAACTCGCCGAAGCCTGCGGCTCCACCGCCCTGATCTTCGCCATGCACTCGGGCGCCGCCCGCCTGCTGGCCGCCGACGCGCCCGGCAACCCCGTCGCCCAACGGGTCCTGAAGGAGATCACCACCGAGGGACGGCTGCTGTCCTGGGGATTCTCCGAGCCCGGCACCGGCGGCAACATCCTCAACCCACAACTGCGCGCCACGTCGGACGGGGACGAGGTGCGGCTGCGGGGGACCAAGGCGTTCTGCACCGGCGCCGGTCACGCCGACTACTACCTCATCAACGCCCACAGCGGCGAGAGCGAGTTCCGCCGCAGCCAGACCATGGCCCTTGTCCCCGCCGCCCAGGACGGACTGGCGGTCAAGGAGACCTGGGACGCGATGGGTATGCGCGCGAACAGCGCCAACACCCTCCTGCTGGACTGCCGCCTTCCCGCCACCCACTGCGTCGGCGGTCCCGGCGGCGGCATGCCCCTCCTCACCCACGCCCTGCCCGCCCTCATCCTCGGGCTCGCCTCCGCGTCCCTCGGCATCGCCCGCGCCGCCCAGGGATTCGCGAACGAGCACGTCCTGCGCCGCAAACTCGCCCCCACCGGGCAGTCCCTGGCCGCCTTCCAAGGCGTACGACTGCATGTCGCCGACATGGCCACCACCGTCCACACCGCCCGCCTCACCCTGCTGCACGGCGCCTGGACCGCGGAGAACGATCCGCTGGAAGCCCTCGGCGCGCTCAACATGACCAAGTACCTCTGCAACAAGGCCGCGATCAGCGTCGCCGACACCGCCATGCAGGTCACCGGCGGCCACGGCTTCCTGCGCGCCAATCCGCTCGAACGCCACTACCGCGACGCCCGCGCCGGCGCCGTCATGGGCGCCAACCTCGACGCGCTCCGCGACATGATCGGCAAGGCGGCCCTCGGCCTGGACCCCCGTAGCGACTCCGTCACCGCACCCACAGGAGAGACCCGGCCGTGACCACGACACCGACCACGCCCAGCGCGTCGACGATCCCCAGCGCGTCGACGATCCCCAGCGCGTCGACGACTCCCAGCGCGTCGACGACCCCCACCGACGCCGACATCCTCGCCGCCCTGCGCGAAGCCCTGGCCGACGTACTCGAACCGGCCGACCTCGCCCACATCGACCTCGACGCCCTCTCCCGGACCACGGCGCTGCTCAGTCTGCCGCTGGACTCCATCACCCTGGTCGCCGCCATGACCCGGATCGAGAACACCTTCCGGGTCTTCATCCCCGAGAAGGAGGCGTTCTCCTTCACCCACGTCGGCGAACTGGCCGACTTCGTCCGCGAGCGGGTGGCCGCCAAAGCCGCCCGCGGCACGAACAAGTGACGGGGAGTCAACCCATGGGAGCCACCACCCTCCACGGCCGGCTGCTGGACTACCGCACCATCGGCGACCACACCGCCGAGGTCACCTTCCTCGACTCCCGAGGCGTCACCGCCCACCTCGGCTACCGGCGACTCGCCGAGCGGGCGGCCGAAGCCGCGGGAGCGCTCCTGGCCCGGGGCCTCGTCCCCGGCGAGCGGGTCCTGCTGCCGCTGCCGACCGGGCCCGGCCATCTCACCGCGCTCCTCGGCTGCCTCCTGGCCGGACTCGTGCCCTGCACGATCGTCGAACCTCCCAACCCCGGCGACGCCGACTCGACCGGCGCGCAACAGTTTCGCGCCGTCGTCGCCGTCACCACCCCGGCGGCCGTCATCACCGCCGACACGGCGACCGCCGACGCCCTCGCCACGCTCGCCCCGGGGCCCGCCTACCTGAGCACCGCCGATCTCGACGCCCCGGCGGGCTGGGACGGCGAACTGCCCGTACGAGGTCCCGACGACGCGCACCACATTCAGCTCACCTCCGGCTCCACCAGCGCCCCCAAAGCCGCGGTCCTGACCCACGCCCAGGTCACCGCCAACGTCCGCGCCATCCACCAGGCACTCCAACTCGCCCCGGAGCGCGACCGGGTGTGCCACTGGCTGCCGCTCCACCACGACATGGGCTTCATCCTCTCCCTGTCGACCATGACCAAAGGCGTACCGCTGGACCTGATGCCGTCCATCAGCTTCCTGCGCGACCCGCTGTCCTGGCTGCGGCACATCTCCGAACGCGGCGCGACCATCACCACCGCGCCCCCGTTCGGCTACCGCACCACG
Source organism: Streptomyces sp. NPDC057307 (assembly GCF_042667665.1). Lineage (NCBI taxonomy): Bacteria > Bacillati > Actinomycetota > Actinomycetes > Kitasatosporales > Streptomycetaceae > Streptomyces > Streptomyces sp. NPDC057307. The sequence goes on from NZ_JBHUZM010000032.1 coordinate 64,785, forward strand.
ACCGACCGCTACCGCCGCGCCCCCGTCCAGGACCTCGACCTGTCCACGCTCCGGCAGGCGTACGTCGGCGCGGAGCCGATCCCGCTGCGGACCCTCACCGACTTCCGCGACACCTTCGCCGGGCACCGGCTCGGCGAGGACGTGATCATCCCCTGCTACGGCATGGCCGAGACGGTCCTGGCCGCCACCATGTCCCTCCAGCAGCGGCCCGCGGGGGAGTTGAGCTGGGGGCGGGTCAAGGCCCTGCGCCTGGACCGCGAAGACCTCCACCACCACAACAGAGTCACCGACGCCATCGATGCCGACGTCGGCGACGGCGGCGGAAAGCCCTCGCTCACCGTCCTCGCCTGCGGCCGGCCCCTCGGCGACCTCGCCGTCCACATCCGCACTCCCGACGGCACGGCCTGCGCGGACGACGAGATAGGCGAGATCCACCTGCGCGGCGAGTTCGTCATGGCCGGCTATCTCACCCCCGACGGCACACCGCGGCCCCTCACCGACCGCACCCACGCCACCGGGGACCTCGGCTTCACCCGCGACGGCGACCTCTACATCGTCGGCCGCGTCAAGGAACTGCTCATCGTCAACGGCCGCAACCTGCCGCCGTACGACGTCGAGGAAGCCGTCGAGACCCATCCCGACATCGACGCGGGCAACAGCGCCGTCTTCTCCCACACCGACGACGGCGGGGAGCGGGTCGTGGCGGTCGTCGAGACCCGGCTGCGCGCCGACGCCCACGAGCGGATCCGCCGCGAGACCGCGACCCTGGTACGCCAGGCGTTCGGCTTCAACCTCCATGAGGTGATCGTGCTGCGACGCGGCGGCATACCCCGTACCACCAGCGGCAAGCGTCAGCGCAACCGCCTACGCGAGCAGTATCTGACCGGGGGGCTCACCTAGATGTCACACAGCACCGCGCCCCACCCTCTCTCCGCGATGAGCGACCAGAGCGACCAGAGCGACCGGGAGCACCAGCAGCGGTTCCGCCGCGTCATGGCCGAACTGCCCGCCGGGGTCACGGTGCTGACCACCATGTCACCCCAAGGCCCCGTGGGCATGACGACCAGCGCCTTCACCTCCCTGTCCATGGACCCGCCACTGGTGCTGGCCTGCCTCCACCACCGCTCCGGCACCCTCGCCGCGATCCTCGAACACGGAGCCTTCGCCGTGAACGTGCTCGCCGACACCGGCGACGACCTCTCGCGGGTCTTCGCCGAGAAGCCCCTGCCCGACCGGTTCACCGGCGTACCGCACCACGAACGGGACACCGTGCCGGTCCTCGGCGACGCCGTCGCCTGGCTCACCTGCCGTATCCACGCCACCCACCCCGGCGGGGACCACACCATCCTCATCGGCACCGTCACCCGTGCCGGCCGGGGGAACGGCGAGCCCCTGCTGCGCCACCGCGGCACCTACCGCCGCCTCGTCTGACGCCGCCGCCGACCACCGGGCGATCCTTCAGGCGATCCTTGCGGCAGGGGCCCCTGGTCAGGGGGCGGTCGCCGAATCCTCGCTCCGGAGCGTGGTGTTGTGCTCGTGGACGAGGCGCAGCGCCGTATCGCGGTCACGGTGGTCCAGGGCGTCGACCAGGGCGCGGTGCAGTTCGTGACGGTGCTCGATGTACTCGCCCAACGGCTGATCGCCGGTCGGCAGGACCGACAGTGTGTGTGACTCGATCAGGTCGAGAAGATGGGTGTAGAGGGAGCTGAGCAGGACGTTCGGGCTGATCGCCGCGATGGCGGCGTGCAGCCGCCAGTTGGCGTGGATGAAGGCGACGGGGTCGGCGGAGGCCACGGCGTACCCCATGGACGTGATGTGCCGGCGCAGTCCCGCGATGTCGGCCGGTGAAGCGTGCCAGAGGGCGTCCTCGATCAGCAGCGGGTCGAGGGCGTCACGGATCCGGACGGCGGCGGCCACATCGTTCGCCTGCGCGTCCAGGGCGAGTACCGAGTTGCCGAGTCGGACCATCGGGGACTGCTCGGCGCTGAACAGCCCACCACCGGGGCCGGGTTTGACGGTGACCAGGCCGCGGGCCTGAAGCAGCCGCAGCGCCTCGTTGAACGTACCGACGGACACGTTGCACAGGGTCCGCAGGTCCTCCTTGGTGCCCAGCCGGGAGCCGGGAAGCAGGCTTTCGACCAGCTGCGCGACGCGTCGCGCGGCTCCTTCGGCGCGCCCCGAGGGTGTCTGCCGGGGCGGACCGTCGAGGCCCGCGGCGCTCGTGCCGTTCGCCTGTGCGGGGCGGTCGGGGGTGGCAGTCACCTTGGTTCCTCACGTTCGCTGTATTCGTCATGACCATTTTACTCGGACCTCTTGACGCCTTGGTCTGCACGAATGCAGCATCAAGGTAATCATCATGCTGAAATGTTGGGGACCGGGCAAGGGCGCCGTTGTGGACGACGGACCCTCCTTGCCTCGCCCCGACGGTGCGGGGCTTCGCCCCGGCAGTCCCAGCGGCTCCCGCCGACTGATGACGAATCCACAGCGAGTCGAGGAGAGCCGTGAGTAGAAGTCCCTCGAAGGTGCACGACGCCGCGATCGTCGGCTTCGGCCCCATCGGCCAGATGCTGGCCCTGCTGCTCGGCCGGGCCGGTCATGACGTCATCGCACTCGAACGCTGGCCCGGCTCCTACGACTTGCCCCGGGCGGTGCACTTCGACCACGAGATCGGCCGGGTGTTCCAGGCCGCGGGAGTGGGGGAGGAGGTGCGTGCGGTCACCGACCCGGTGCCCGACCACTACGAGTGGCGCAACGCGGCCGGTGAGTCGCTGGTGCGCATCGACTGGTCCGGCGACGGTCCGTCCGGCTGGCCCACCGCCAGCTTCTTCTCCCAGCCCCAACTGGAGGCCGTCCTCGCCAAGGCCGCCGAGAGACAGCCCTCGGTCACCGTGCGGCGCGGCTGCGAGGTCACCGATCTGCGACTCGACGAGGAGTCCGTCCGCCTCACCACCGGCGGGGACGACGGCGCGGGCGAAGTACGGGCCCGTTATGTGATCGGCGCCGACGGGGCCAACAGCTTCGTACGCGACCGGATGGACACCTCCATCACCGACCTCGGCTTCTTCTACGACTGGCTGATCGTCGACACACTTCCGCACGAGCGGGCCGAGTGGTCTCCCATGAACTGGCAGCTGTGCGACCCCGAGCGCCCCACCACGATCGTCTCCGGCGGTCCCGGCCGGCGCCGTTGGGAGTTCCTGCGGCTGCCGCACGAGAGCATCGAGGAACTCGACACCCCGGAGACGACATGGCGCCTCCTGGAACCCTGGGGTCGTACACCGGAGAACACCACGGTCGAGCGGCACACCGTCTACACCTTCCAGGCCCGCTGGGTGGACCGTTGGCGCGACGGACGGCTCATGCTCGCCGGCGACGCCGCCCACCAGATGCCGCCGTTCGCGGGACAGGGCATGTGCTCGGGAATGCGCGACGCGATCAACCTGGCGTGGAAACTGGACCTGGTCCTGAAGGGCCGGGCCTCGTCGTCGCTGCTCGACACCTACACCTCCGAGCGCAGCAACCACGTCCAGCACGCCATCAGCATGTCGATGGACCTGGGGAAGGTCATCTGCGTCCTCGACCACGACACCGCCGCGGCGCGTGACGCCCGTATGATCGCCGTTGGTGCCGACCCGCGGCACGCGCTTCCGGCAGCCCCGCCGCCCGTCCTCGGTGACGGTGTCCTCCAACGGGCGCCCGACGGCACCCGCGCCGCGCATGTCGGACACCTCACCCCGCAGTACGTGATCACCCATCAGGGCCGTACGGCGCTGCTGGACGACCACACCGGTGGCGGGTTCGTGGTCCTCACCGACGGAGCCGCGCCGCTCGACGCCCTGGACACCGCCGACCACGACTTCCTCTCGGACATCGGCGCGACCGCCGTCCCGCTGTACGCCGACAACGCCCCGCCCGCGGGCTACCTCGACGGACCGGACGGCTACCTGCCCCACATGCGCGGGCACGGTCATGTCGCCGCGGTCGTCCGGCCGGACTTCTACCTGTTCGGCGCCGCCGTCGACGGACCCGGACTGAAGGCCCTGGTGGGCCAGTTGCGGCAGCAGTTGCGGCGACCCACCCCGGTCGCCGTCGTCGCACCGGCCGCCGTCGCCGAGCGGTAGGCGCCCACGGCGGACAGCACCGCGCGCCCCGCTCGGCTTCGGCC